>JBDSYI010000272.1:0-4149 GCA_039925745.1 Casimicrobium sp.
CAAGTCGCTCCCGAGTTTGGCTGGTGCAGTCGCGCAGGCTGCCTCCCCGATGCTCAAGAAGGCGATGTCGAACCGCAAAGTGCCGTTTAACTTTGCGCCACGCACGCCGTTCAACGTGAACATTTCGGCGAAGCGAAATTTCGCGACCGCGACGTTGTCGTTCGCTGAAACACGCGCCGCTGCGAAGGTGCTGGGCGGTTCAGTGAACGACGGCGTGCTGTTCGTTTGTGCGTCGGCACTCCGCACGTATCTCAAGTCGCACAACGCGTTGCCGAAAAAAACGCTGGTGGCTGCGATGCCGGTGAGTTTGCGCGAAGAGAGCAATAAGGAGCTGAACAATCAGGCCTCGATGGTGCTTGCGGAGCTGGGCACCAATCACGGCGATGCGGCGAAGCGCTGGACAGCAATACTCACCTCAACCAACAAAATCAAGGAATCGCTGAAGAGCCTCAAAAGCGTGTTGCCGACCGACTATCCCGGCCTGCTGGCACCGCTCATGGTTTCGCGGTTGAATGCAGCGGTGGCGAGCACGAAATTGCTGGAGCGTTTGCCGCCGGTCGCGAATCTGGCGATTAGCAACGTGCCGGGACCACAAGTACCGCTCTATCTGGCGGGCGCGCAAATGAAAACGTTCTACCCGGTGTCGATCATCACACACGGTCTTGCGTTGAACATCACCGTGCAAACGTATTGCGGACGCATCGACTTCGGCATCATTGCGTGCAAAGAAGCGGTGCCAGATTTGCATGATTTTGCGACCGCGATTGCGGGTGGATTTGATGAGCTCATCGCGCTCGCTGAGGCGAAAGTGGCGCTAGAAAAAGAGCGCGGCGAAGTGTTGGAGATTGCGGTGAATGCGCCGCTGCCTGTGGCTAAAGCTGCATCCAAACCGAGAGCAAAGTCGGCCACGAAAGTGGCCGCAAAAGTCTCAACCAAAACTGTTCCAAAGGCGAAAGTAAAGGCCGTGGCAAAGCCAAAGCCGCCACTTAAGCCAGCGAGCAAAAAGCCTTCGGTAAAAAAATCTCGCGACGTTTGAGCACTGACTCAAACGCGTCCCGCTAAGATCACCCCGGAACATTTTTCGCAAAGATACTGTGCCGAAACAAACTATTCACGAAAAAGCCCCGAATCCTTTTTTGATGGCGCTGGAGGCGCGTGCTCCGTGGGAATGGGGCGTGGCGCTCGCCGCCTGGCCAATGCTCAAAATGATGGGCAGCTGGCCAAAACCTTCATCCACAATCGGCGAGCGGCAGCACGTGATCGTGTATCCGGGCCTGGCAGCGGGCGATGCATCGACACAACCGCTGCGCGCCTTTTTGAAAGACTTGGGCTACGAGGTTCACGGCTGGTATCAAGGCATGAATCGTGGGCCGCGTACAGGCGTGCTGGAACGTATGCAGGAGCAACTGGAAGCAGTTAACAAAGACACCGGACAGGCGGTGTCGCTAATCGGCTGGAGCCTCGGCGGCGTGTACGCGCGCGAAATGTCGAAACTGTCGCCGAAGGCGGTGCGCAACGTGATCACGCTCGGCACGCCGTTCGCGAAAAGTCCGCGCTCAACCAACGCGTGGCGTGTCTATTCGATGCTTTCTGGCGAGACGTTGCCGGATGAACTCGCGCTGCGCACTATCGCTGAAGCTCCGCCTGTGCCCTACACCAGTCTGTATTCAAAAACCGATGGCGTGGTGGCCTGGCCCTCAAGCATTCAACAGCCTGTAGCGAGCAATACCTCCATCGAAAACATCGAGATTTTTGCCAGTCATCTGGGCATCGGCGCCAATCCGGCCGCGTGGTACGTCATCGCTGATCGTCTGGCGCAACCGGTCGGTCAATGGAAGGCGTTTGCGCCGCCGATGGGCGCACGCTTTTTGTTCGGTTAGGCCGCTCAATACATGCAAGTTAAATCAAATGGCCTCGACTTCGAAGTCGAAATCAACGAGCCCGGACGACCCGACGGCGCGCCCACCGTGTTACTCATCATGGGGCTCGGCATGCAGCTGGTGGCGTGGCCGCTGGAATTCGTGAAAGCGCTGACCGATGCGGGTTACCGCGTGGTGCGTCTGGACAATCGAGACATCGGTTTGTCATACAAAACCACTGCTAAGGTGCCGAACCTCGTGTGGATGGGGCTTAAATTTCGACTCGGGTTTGCGGTTCGTACGGATTACACGTTGCGCGACATGGTGGAGGACACGCGCGGCGTGCTCGACGCGCTGAACATTACGCGCTGTCACGTCATTGGCGTGTCGATGGGTGGAATGATTGCGCAGGGGCTGGCGAGTCATCATCCGGATCGGGTACTCTCACTCACCAGCATCATGAGTACAACTGGCGCGCGCGGATTACCGCAGGCGACGCCCGCCGCTACGATGGCGCTCTTAAAGCGTCCGAAAAGCCGCAAGCGTGAAGACATCGTCGAGCATTTTGTGAAAGTGCTGACGGTGATCGGCAGCCCCAAATATCCGATGAACGAAGCGGAACTGCGCCAGCGCATTGGCGAGGCGTACGACCGCTCTTTTTATCCCGCAGGCACGATCAAGCAGATGGGCGCAATCATGGCATCGGGCGATCGCAGCGATGAGGTGCGCAAAATCACGGTGCCGACGCTTGTGATTCACGGAAAAGACGACCCGCTAGTGCCTTTGAAGCATGGCGAAGACACGGCAAAAAAAATCGCTGGCAGCGAATACACCGAGATCGATGGCATGGGCCACGACCTGGGTGTGCTGCCGGTTTTGATGGAGCGGATCGTGCCGTTTTTGCGGGCACATACACCCGTCTGATCAAAGCAACTTCACGCTCAAACGACTGTTTCACCGGGGCTACAGCTTAATACGTGCAAAAGTCAACTTTTGCACTAATTCACTGCTAGCCCCTGAACGAACGCCGTTTCTTCCGAAAGCTATTGCATTGCTGCCTTGCTGTCGATCAGGTTCATCATTTCTCCCAGCGTGCGATAGAGCGCGTGCTGGCGGCGCGCAAACTCCTTAGTCTCGTCAGGCGACAGGATATAAGGCAGCGAACCGGTTTGAGCGGTCCCAGCGAGCCATGCTGGGTCGGTCGCAACGACCTTGAGCGCTGCCACTAACTTGTCGCGAACATCGGCTGGAAGCTTGGCTGGGCCGTAAAGTGCACTCCAGCCAACGATCGCCTCCATCTCGGGGTAACCCAGTTCGCGCGCCGTTGGAACATCGGGTAGCGTGGTCATGCGCTCGGGATTGGTGACGAACATCGCGCGCAGTCTGCCTGCTTTCATAAGCGCCAAAAATGGGCCGAGGCTGCCGCAGGCGAACTCAGTCTCACCGCCGAGTAGCGACATGACGGCGTCGCCTGTTCCCTTGTAGCCAATCTGCGTCGGCACCTGATCGGTCAGCTTCAATAGTTTGAACAGTTGCCGCGGCCCCATGTCGTTGGTCGTCAACGAACCGGCGGTGCCGAAATTCAACGTTTTGCCCTTGGTTCGCAGCGCAGTGGCGAGTTCATCGAAATTTTTGTAGGGCGATTTGGCGTTGACGACACATCCGTATGGGTTTAGCTCTAACGTCCCGATGAAGGTGTAGTCGTCCCATTTGTATTTGGTCGACGTCGGCATGATGGCCGGCAGGATCGCCTGCGACCCGGTGCGCGCCAACAGCAGCGTGTAGCCATCTGGCGGCGCGGCAACGACCTGCGCCGAGCCGATCACGCCGCTGGCGCCGGTCTTGTTGACCACCACAATGGTTTGGCCCAGTACCTTCGATGCGGCGATGCCGAAGTTTCGCGCCGCGACGTCAGCGTCGCCACCGGTGCTATACGGCGCGATCAGCGTGATCGGTCGATTCGGGTAAGCGCCGTCTGCGGCTGCCGTCCCTGAAGAAATGGCGACGGCCACCCCGACACCGATGGCAAGCAGCTGCGACGCAAGCGGCGAAATTCCTGTGTGACGTGTGAGCGGTGAAGCTTTGAACATGCTGTGGTCTCCTTGTTGAATCATGGTTGCGGCCTTTGAAATTTCTATCTTTCAGGCTCTTGGTGGATTGTCTAAAGACGCGTTTTTGTCGCGCCTGCGTTCATCATGCAGAACCATCACACAATCCACGGCGACAGGCCCTTCGGGGCCTACCATCACCGGGTTTAGGTCAAGTTCTGCAAGTACGGGGGCCATGCTAT
>JBDSYI010000273.1:0-4387 GCA_039925745.1 Casimicrobium sp.
GCCGTTGATCTGAGCGACCGCGAGCGCGATCCGCTCCCGGGTTTGCGCCGACAGTGTGCCTTTGGCGAGCGCGCCGGACATGCCGAGGTAGCCCTCCAGCGCGGCGGGGCTGTTGGCCACGAGTCGGAAAAGATTCGGGGCGACGCCTAATTGTTTCTTGACGGCCTCAAGCATAGGGCGCGATGCAGGCGGCGCGTGGTCGATCGTGGCGGGTGTAGAGATGCGTGACATGTTTGAAACTCCTTGGCTGAGTGGTTTGCGCCGGGTCATTCCGGTAAAGAGAATGTATTGACTTCCACCTTATTAAACTAGCCGTCAACAATTGGAATGATCCTTCCATATAATGGAAACATGGATCGCCTCGAAGCCATGTCTGTTTTCGCCGCCATCGTCGATGCCGGTAGCCTGTCCGCCGCTGGCCGAAAACTTGACATTCCCATTGCCACGGTCAGCCGCAAACTGTCGGACCTTGAAGCCCACCTAACCACTCGCTTGCTAACGCGATCTACCCGACAGCTCGTGCTGACCGACGCCGGTCGTGCCTACCTCGAATCCTGTCGCCAGATTCTGGAAGACGTTCACGAAGCGGAGCGCACTGCCGCCGGTGCGTACGCCAACGCCAAGGGAGTGCTGGTCATTGCGGCACCCATCGTTTTCGGTCGTCTGCATGTCGTGCCCGTGGTCGCAGACTTCCTCGAACAGTACGCTGATGTTGATGCGCGTCTGATGCTGGGTGATCGCAATGTAAATTTGCTCGAAGAGCATGTCGATGTGGCGCTACGCATCGGCGAACTACCGGACAGCGGCCTCATTGCCAAACAGGTCGGAAATGTTCGCACCGTCGTGTGCGCGAGCCCGGATTACCTGCGCCAGTTCGGTACGCCGAAGACGCTCAGCGAGCTCAGTGCGCATCGCTGCGTCACGTTCGAAGGATTGATGTCGTCAACGTTCTGGACTTTCACTCGGGCTAACGGCTCGTCACGCGTCCCCATTCGTTCAAGGTTGGCGGTGACCACTGCCGACGCAGCGATTGCAGCTGCCATCGCAGGCGTTGGCGTCACACGCGTGCTCTCCTACCAGGTAGCGGATGCACTTCGCGAGGGACAACTTGTTCGCGTACTGACCGAACACGAACCGCCATCAGTACCGGTGAGCCTCGTCTATGGCGGGCAAGGCCGGCTACCGATGAAGAGTCGAGCTTTCATTGATTTCGCAGCGCCGCTGCTTCAGCAGAGAATCGTGGCGTAGCCCGAAGAATCGTCGTAGTTGATCCCGGCCGATAACTCGTGTCAGCTCGAATGACAAAAATTGCAAGGACACCATGAGACACATAGAACGACACAAAACTGCCCGCATCGGCTGGCTCCGCGCGGCGGTACTCGGCGCGAACGACGGCATCGTCTCAACCGCGAGTCTGATGGTTGGGGTCGCAGCCGCGAGCGCCAGCCAGAGCAGCATTCTGTTAACGGGCGTCGCCGGACTGGTGGCCGGTGCCATGTCGATGGCTGCGGGCGAATATGTGTCGGTGCATTCGCAAGCGGACACCGAGCAGGCAGACATCGCTCGTGAGGCGGCAGAGATCAAAAAGGATCCAACGGCGGAGCACAGCGAACTCGCCGCGATTTATGTCGGGCGCGGCCTTGATGCCGAATTGGCGAAGCAGGTCGCCGTGCAGCTCATGAAACATGATGCGATTGGCGCGCACGCGCGCGATGAATTGGGCATTTCTGACACCATGAACGCGAAACCGATGCAGGCGGCGTTGTCGTCAGCGGCAAGCTTCGCGGCGGGCGCAGCGTTGCCGCTGGTGGTCACCGCGCTGGTCCCGCTTTCCTTGCTCCTTCCGTGGGTGATCGGCACGTCGCTCGTATTCCTCGCGCTGCTCGGCGTAATGGCGGCCCGAGCGGGCGGCGCGAACGTACTGACCAGCGCCTGGCGTGTGACGTTCTGGGGCGCGCTCGCGATGGGCATCACGGCGGGCGTCGGCAAGCTATTTGGAGCGGTGGTCTAGCCGGGATTGCCCCCCGCGCAATCTTACTTTTTGTAGAAGTCGCGAACCTTCGCTGTGATCTGGTTATCGGTCAACTTGTCGGTCGTTTCGACACCGACAATGCGCTCGCCCCAGCCTTTGTGCTCCACGCGCTTTTTGAATTCACCTTTGGCCTCACCCGGTCCAAAAATCAGGATGGATTTCGCATCATGTAACTGCGCGATGACCTCGTCGTAGTACTGATCGAGATGAACGTCGAACTGGTGATCGCGACGGTCTTCCGCCGCACCTTCGCTCGAGGCGCGACCGGAAAAGCGCACGTGCTTTTCCATGCCGGATTCCATGCGCTTTGTTTCTTCGGCGCCGCCAGCTTCGGTGGCTGCGAACACGATGACAGCCTCTTTGTGGTCAATCCACAGCCCTGCGTTTTTGTTCATTTTTTGCTCCCAGATGTTTGCGAATGCCTGGTGGCAAGCGCAGCGTCGGCTCGACAGCGCGGCGACCCCAACAACTGGCGCGGCGGTGAAGGACTGGCGTTTATGGGATGAGTTTAAGGGCTTGCCGCGCGATTGCTTGTGGGACAACAGCGCGACTTCACATCAAGTCACACCGTTTTTTGGCTCAGCCCAGTCTTGTGCGGAGGATTGCCAGTAAGCGAGAAGTGCCGGAGCGCGCTGCCCTACGCTTGCGGCCGATAGAAGTGCGCAATGCCCATGACCCAAGGCAAGAGAAGTTCTGGTGTAAGGTAGGCCAGCCAGAGCGCATGCGGTTCCGGTAGTCCAACCTTGGTCATAGAGAGCAGCCTTCCGCAGCCTGCCACGAAGACACCTGCGGCGATGAGATATACGAGCATGTCTTGCTGTCTCACCGTGACCGCAGCCCAACCGCAAATGACTCCCATGGACAGATAAATTCCGGCCATGAAGCGATGAACGTTGTCCAGCCTGGGAGCCGTCTCGGGCTGTCCGAGGTACATCTGAAGCGTCCCTCCAGAGATGGCGATTGCGGCGATCGCAAATAGACATACGCGAACAACAATCTGACTGCCAGCGAGCGGTGCATCCATTGAGTCACTCCTGAAGCGACGAGATTTAGCGGCCCAACACAATAAAGCTTTGCGTAAAAGTCTATCCTTTTTTATACGCACATGTTCTGTTCTGGGTGGGAGGCGCAGGCACGGTTGCCATTCTGGTTCGCGATGCAAATGCTGGGTCACCGCGAAGCATGATGCCCGATTGACTGTGTCGCACAAAACTCAGTGCACGGCGCGGCGCGTTATTGCCAAAAAGGGCGCTGGCGCAAAGCCATTGCGACTCCCAACAACGTCGTCGCTGCCCCGACCGCATGGAACAGATGCAGTTGCTCATCTAGCAGCGTCCACGCCGCAATCGCGACCAATACCGGCAACAGATTCATGAACAGGCTGGCGCGAGCTGCGCCCCATTGCTTGACGCCAGTCATCCAGAAGAACGGCGCGCCGATGGATGCTGCGGTGCCGGCGTAGAGAATCAGTGGCGCGTTGCCAAGTGTGATGGCCGACATCGGGCCTGCGAGCCAAAACGGAAGTAGCACCAACACGCCAAAGCCGATCTGAAGGTAGAGCTGTTGCCAGGTGGACAAAGGCAAGGCCCAGCGTCTCAGCAGCACGCCGTACAAGGCGTTCGAGGCGACTGCGATCAGCATCAGGGCGTCGCCAATGTGTACATCTGCATTCGTGAGCGCGAGAGGCTCGCCGTGCGTTGTCAGCACGATCAGGCCGAACAGCGAGATGATCGCGCCGACGATTTGCCGCTTCGAGAGCGCCTCGGACGACAGCAGACTCGCGAGCAGCGCCGAGAAGAGCGGCATCATCGCCACAATCACGCCCATGTTTACAGCGCTGGTGGTTCTGGCGGCTTCGTAGGCCAGGCCCTGATACATCGCCATGCCAAGGCTGCCGAGCACGGCGAGCTTCGCCCAGTGACGGCGAACGACGGCACGTTGCCGCCACACAGCGCGGCCCACAAACGGCGTCAACACTAAGAATGCCAGCAGCCAACGGTAGAAAGCAATCGACGCCGGGTCGATGACCACTGCAGCGACTTTGGTGACCAGCGTGTTGCCGGTCCAGATCAGGACGGCCCAGAGCGGCGCAAGCGACAGGGCGGATAGAGTGACGGTTGGCGGCGCGTTTAGGGCTGTATCTGGTCGGATCGTAGCGGGATTCATGGCAGCGGTTTGGTTCAAATGATGTCGATGCCGTCATTTTTCGCGGACCAGATCATTGCGTACAGTGCATTTAGCAAATACTATAAATGCATGAAACGCACTGCTGGGACACTCAATGGCTAAAGTCGATCTGAATCAACTCGAGGACCTCGAGGCGCTCTTGATCGAAGGGAGTGTCGTTGGCGCGGC
>JBDSYI010000274.1:0-19752 GCA_039925745.1 Casimicrobium sp.
GCAGCATGCCGCGCGGCGCTAGCGGAGTTCGAACAAGATTTGCTAGATCTTCTGGTCACATCGTGGAGCGCCGAGATCGAAAACGAAGCTATCAAGATGCTGCCGAATTCGAACCTGCGCGCGATGGACGCGCTGCATGTTGCGGCTGCGCTCGCGGCTGGGGTTGAGCAATTTGTATCGTCAGATAATCGACGTGCGCAAGCGGCGATTAGGGCCGGGTTAACAACGGTGTTAGTGAAGTAGCCCCACCGAACGTCGACACATTACGAGCCAAAAACAATCTCCCCACCCCGAGCCTCAACCTCAATGGTCGATCCTGGCAAGAACTTGCCTGCGAGCAATTCCTTCGACAGCGGATTCTCCAACGATTGCTGGATTGCACGCTTAAGTGGTCGCGCACCGTAGACCGGGTCGAAGCCTGCTTCGCACAGCACGTCAAGCGCCGATTCGGAAACCTCGAGCTTCAGATCAAGCTTGGCGAGGCGCTCTTCGAGGCGTTTCAGCTGAATGCGGGCAATGCCTTTGATGTTGTCGCGACCGAGCGCGTGGAAGACCACGATCTCGTCGATGCGGTTGATGAACTCTGGGCGGAAATGATCTTTCACCTCAGCCATTACCGCAATCTTTACCAGTTCTGGCGGTGAATCAATCATCGCCTGAATCTTCGCGCCACCGAGGTTACTCGTCATAATCATCACGGTGTTCTTGAAGTCCACAGTGCGACCTTGTCCGTCCGTCATGCGGCCATCGTCCAGCGCCTGCAACAGCACGTTGAACACGTCTGGATGAGCCTTCTCGACCTCATCGAACAGGATCACGCAATACGGTTTGCGGCGCACCTGTTCGGTCAGTTGACCGCCTTCGTCAAAGCCCACATAGCCTGGCGGTGCGCCGATCAGTCGAGCGACTGAATGCTTCTCCATGTACTCGCTCATGTCGATGCGAATCAGCGCGTTCTCGCTGTCGAACAGGAACTGCGCGAGCGCCTTCGTAAGTTCGGTTTTGCCGACACCAGTGGGTCCCAGGAACAGGAACGAGCCGTACGGCTTGTTCGGATCAGCGAGGCCCGCGCGTGAGCGACGGATCGCGTCGGCGACCACCGACACAGCTTCATCCTGACCGATCACGCGCTTGTGCAAGGCGTCTTCGATGTGCAGGAGTTTGTCACGTTCGCCGGTCATCATTTTGCTGACGGGAATGCCTGTGGCGCGCGAGACTACTTCAGCGATCTCTTCTGCGCCGACTTGCGTGCGCAGGAGCTTGTTTTTGATGTGCGTGTTGCCGGAAGCTTGACCCTCACCCTCAAGAGATACCGGAGTCAGATCGACCAGCTGCTGTTCAAGCGCTGGCAATTTTCCGTACTGAATCTCGGACATGCGCGCAAAGTCACCGCGACGGCGGGCCTCGTCCATTTCAAGTTTGAGTTTTTCGATTTGCTCTTTGACGCCTTGCGAGCCTTGCACGGCCGCCTTTTCACCACGAAGAATTTCGTCGTAATCAGCGTATTCGCGCTCGAGCTTGAGGATCTCTTCGTCGATCAGGTTGAGACGTTTTTTCGACGCATCATCTTTCTCTTTTTTCACCGCTTCGCGCTCGATCTTCAATTGAATGATGCGGCGCTCGAGCTTGTCCATCACCTCGGGTTTGGAGTCGATCTCCATCTTGATGCGGCTCGCGGCCTCATCAATCAGATCGATGGCTTTGTCTGGCAAAAAGCGATCTGTAATGTACCGATGTGACAGCTCCGCCGCGGCAATGATCGCGGCATCAGTGATGTCGACACCGTGGTGAACTTCGTATTTTTCTTTGAGCCCACGCAGGATGGCCACGGTGGATTCCACCGATGGTTCGCCAACCAGAACCTTCTGGAAACGACGCTCTAATGCGGCGTCTTTCTCAATGTATTTTCGATATTCGTCAAGCGTGGTGGCACCCACACAATGCAGCTCACCGCGCGCTAATGCGGGCTTCAACATATTGCCGGCATCCATCGCGCCGTCGCCTTTACCTGCGCCGACCATCGTGTGCAATTCGTCGATGAAGACAATCGTCTGGCCTTCGTCCTTCGCGAGATCTTTGAGCACCGCTTTGAGACGTTCTTCAAATTCGCCGCGATATTTAGCGCCAGCGACCATGGCCGCAAAGTCGAGAGAAAGCACGCGTTTGTTCTTCAAGCCTTCAGGCACTTCGCCGTTAACGATGCGCTGCGCGAGCCCTTCAACAATTGCGGTCTTACCCACGCCGGGCTCGCCGATCAACACCGGATTATTTTTGGTGCGCCGTTGCAGCACCTGAATCACGCGACGTATTTCGTCGTCGCGACCGATCACCGGATCGAGCTTGCCAGAGCGCGCGCGGTCGGTGAGGTCGACTGTGTATTTGTCGAGCGCCTGACGCTGACTATCAGCTTCTTGCGAGTCCATGCCGCTGCCGCCACGCACCGCATCAATCGACGCCTGCAGCGTTTTCGCGTTGGCACCAGCATCTTTGTAAATGCGCCCCGTTTCGCTCTTGTCACTGGCGAGTACCTGCAAAAATAGCTCGGATGCAATGAACTGGTCATTCCGCTTCATCGCCTCCTTATCGGTCAAATTCAGCAACCCGTTGAGATCGCGACCGACCGTCACATTGCCGTCGCCGCCCTGCTGTTTCGGTAGTCGCTCAATGCTGGCCTTCAGATCCTTTTCGAGCTTACCGACGTTGACGCCGGCGCGCTGCAACAGCGGCTTGGTTCCGCCGTCTTCCTGCTCAAGAAGCGCCATAAGCAGGTGCTGTGGCTCGATTTGCGTAGCGTCCAATCCGACCGCGATAGACTGCGCATCGGCAAAGGCCTGCTGAAATTTGGTGGTGAGTTTGTCGAAACGCATGGGGCGTCCCTTCATAGAAGTTGTTTGAGCTATATGTAGGGCAATATCGCCTGAATTCAACTGATCCGCATCAAATGAGGAGTACACGTGCGCTGGCTAAAACGGATTTTTCTGGGCTTGATAGCTATCGTCACGATTGTCGCCGTGGTACCCGCGATTTATGTGTGGCGTAGCGTACCGACGGATAGCGCGCAATACGTTATTAAGGCCCCACTCGGCGAAACCAGGATCACGCTGGACGCTGACGGCATCCCGACGATTGACGCGAAATCTGAGCATGATCTCTCGTTTGCCGTGGGATTCATGCATGCGCGCGATCGCCTTTGGCAAATGGAAATGAATCGCCGAATTGGTCGCGGCGAATTGGCAGAAATACTGGGGCCGAAGGCGCTGGAGACGGACAAATTTCTGCGCACCCTTGGCGTTCATCGTGCGGCAAAGGTGCAGTTCGATGGCTTTCCACCTGAGGCGAAAGTGCTGCTACAGGCCTACGCGGACGGCGTGAACACATATGTAAGGGATGCGATGACCGTACGCCCTCCCGAATTCGTCATTCTCGGCGTGCTTCCGGGCACGTGGGAACCCGTGGACACTGTAGCCTGGGGCATCATCATGGCGTACGATTTGGGTGGCAACTGGAGCACTGAACTGCTGCGCTTGCAGATGGCCGCCCGAATGCCAGTTTCAAGGATTGACGAGCTGTTGCCACCGCAACCGGGCGACAGGTTACCGACGCATGGCGACTATGCGGCACTTTACAAATCAATTGATGCTTTGCACACCGCCGAACCAAAAACCGCGAGCGTCGATTCCTCGACACAGTTGATGTTTCTCTCGGCGGGCATAGAAGGTATCGGCTCGAACAATTGGGTGGTGAATGGCAGCAACACCACGAGCGGCAAACCGTTGCTCGCAAACGACCCGCATTTGTCGCTCGCAGCCCCGGCCATCTGGTATTTCACCAGGCAAAAAGCACCGGGCATTGAAGTGACGGGCGCGACGCTGCCGGGTGGGCCTTCGGTCATTCTGGGACGCACCAAAGGCGTTGCCTGGGGCTTCACCAACACCGGGCCGGACGTTCAGGATTTGTACCTGGAAGAAATTAATGACAAGGGCGAAGCGCGCACGCCGGATGGTTGGGCCAAGCTGGCGATGCGCAGCGAAACGTTCAAAGTCAAAGGTGAACCCGACGTGCAGATTACCGTTCGTGAATCACGACACGGCCCGATCATTTCTGACGCGCACGCGCCCACGGCAAACGCAATCAACACAAAAAAATTCGTCACGGCGCTGCGCTGGACGGCGCTCGACGCGGACAATCAAACGGTACTCGTCTCCGCGCGTATGAACAAGGCACAAACGGTTGCCGAACTGAAAGAATCTCTACGCGGATACGTTGCGCCGCAACAGAATGTTGTCATGGCGGACACTCTAGGCAACACGGCCTTTATTGCCCCTGGTCGCGTGCCAGTTCGCAAGCCCGAAAACGATATCAACGGTCTCGCGCCGTCACCGGGTTGGGATGCGAAATACGATTGGGCCGGATTTCTCACGTTTGACCAGATGCCGCAGCAAACGGTTGCCAGTTATCTCGCCACCGCTAACAACCGCATCGTTGGTGACGACTACCCGCATTTCATTAGTGGCGAATGGGCGCATAAAGGTCGCAAGCTTCGTATTGAAGAACTGCTGGCCGCGAAGCCGAAACATGACGCCCAGAGTTTGCGTCAGATTCAGCATGACTTGAAGCACACGCACGACACACCGCTCTTGCAATGGCTACCCAAGCTAGCGTCGAAACACGCGTTGGCCAATGACGCACGTCGTGCGCTGACAACGTTTGCAAAAGACGGGATCGTCGGCGCGGAAGGCGATCCAGCCGTCGCCGCCCTTGTGCATTGGGCCTGGAATCGCGAGCTGGCCAAACGATTGCTGGCCGACAAAGTGGGTCCTGGTTTGTTCGAGGCGATCTTCGGCCGTCGAGATTTCCGACCGGCCGTAAATGACATACTCTCGCGCAACGACGCATGGTGGTGCGACGACACGACCACTGCGAAAACGGAAACCTGTGACGAAATCGTCAACGAATCATTTGACGCCGCACTAGACGATGTGGCCAAACGCTACGGCAACGACGTGTCGTCGTGGCGCTGGGACACAGCGCATTTCGCGCGCAGCGAACACCGCCCGTTCTCAAACGTGCCCATCCTGTCCAATTTGTTCGAAATCAGAACACCCACGGCAGGCGATACCTACACCGTGATGGTGGGCAAGGTCCGCCTTCGGGAGCCGAACCCGTTCGCCAACGAATTCGCCGCCAGCCTGCGCGCGGTTTACGACCTTTCCGTCGCCGATGCAAATGCAGCAACGATCATTTACTCGACAGGTCAGTCCGGCAACCCATTTTCGGCACATTATCGTGATCTGGTGACGCGATGGGGCTCAGGTGGGGCTTCCGCCTACGTCAATCTTGCGAATTCGGGCGTGGCCGGAACGCTTGTTCTGCGCGGCCAGCCGTAGCCGTTCAACAGCGATTCGAACCGTCCACACGAACGCTGGCAATTGGCAGCGTGACATCCACCTGGACAAATCGGGCGGCTGGCACATTGCGTGCTGGGACCGAGCTGCACTGTAGCAAAAAATCATTGACGGGTGAGCCTAAACAGCGTTGCCACAAAGGGGCAACACGACGGTTTATCGGGTAAAGGTTCACGATGCTTGACTTCGACACGATCTACAAAAAAACCGACGCGGGTTTAGCCGAAGTAGAAGCGCGCACGCCGGGGCTACGATCCGAGTTGCGGCGTCTGCTTACGCTGGTTGACGGCAGCGCCTCAGTGAGCCGTTTGGCGAGATTTGTACGAGGTTCGGAGATCGCACCGCTCATTTTCGAGCTGGAGGCGCAAGGGCTGATCGCGTCGCCCACCAGCAGTGTCTATCGGAAATCTGATGCTGGTGTTGCCGAAGTACAAAATCGCGCGCTTGGATTGCGGTCAGATCTGCGGCTGTTGTTGATATTGGCCGACGGTCAGACGGACCTGTCGCGACTAGCAAGCTTTGTCCCCAATCGTCCCATACTCGAATTGATCGCAGAGCTTGAATCGGCCGGACTCATCGCCCCACATCGTGCAATTGGCGGCTCAAGCAAAGAGGGCGTTGCAGCGATTACCGCACAAAATGAGGCGACGCTACCGGAAACCACTGACGCACCAGAGAAGCCGAGAGCCGCCGCCAAATCGTCAGTCGCCGATGAGCGTTGGCAGATCGTACGAGGCGGCGCCGAGCGGGGACTCCGGCGAGTTCTGGGCGTCGAAAAACACGAATTATTGGACAGACTCCAGCAGCCCCAAGACTCGCTAGCGCTACGTATGGTCATCACAGGAATTCAGCAGACGCTCGAAGAGCAATTCGGCGTAGAAACGGGTCAACTGTTTCTGGATAGCGTACGCAGCGCTGCCAACAACAGCCGCGATCTGGCAAACTAGGCATAACTACGAGGTGAAAGGCATCAACACAGCGCTGCCGGACTACCATAAAAATCTGTAGTAAAACTTTTAGTATGTGTGATCCGACTTTCAGGTCCGTCAGTCATTGTTGGTAGAGTTTGCGGTCATTATGCTGAATCCAAAATCAATTTATCGTAAATCCCCAGCCGGTGTTGCTGAGGTACAGACGCGTTCGATGGGCCTGCGTGCGGAACTCCGTCGATTACTGATTCTCATCGACGGCACAGCAACAACCGACCGTCTTGCGGCGTTTGTCCGTGGCTCGGAAGTCGATTTTTTGTTAGCCGAGCTAGAGACGCAGGGACTCATTGTTCCGGCAGTGACTGCGCCACCTGTCGGCATCGGTGCCGCCATCGGAAAAGGTGTAAGTGCATCGAGGTCAGCGGGCCCGGCAACCATCACGGCCAGCACGCCCGCGCCGCCGCCACACGCCGCCGGAAGCGATGGCCTGCCCGAACCCACCGCCGCACAAGTGCAGGCTGTCAGGCACGCAGCTGTTCACACTTTGCACGATATTCTTGGCCCCGACGCGGATCGTTTGGCCACTAAGATTGAGAACTGCAAAGACGCCAGGCAGATGCGGGCGGCAATCAACGAAGTGCGTCACATTCTTGACCAACAGGTCGGCGTGGAAGCCGGAAAGCGATTTCTCGACACCGTACGCGGCGCTGCTGAGGGCACACGCTAGGCGCGGGACGTATACAAAGTCTGGCGCGGGCGATTCGCGCCCGCATTCGCGGGGTTCGTCGCATCAGTTGAATCTAGTTGAAACGCCAGTCGTCTGCGCTGCTACGCTTGCGCCATGAAATCAATCCTTGTCACGCGCCAATGTACCCGGCGTACGTCGATAGTTGCGGTTGCGCTTGCTTTGGTCGCAATGATCACACTAAATGCCTGCGACTCGCGCAAACCGGGCAGACTGAACACGGCGATCACGTTTACTGACTGTCGCATCAAGCGCGTTGATTCTGTTGCACGTTGCGCAACACTCGCGGTGCCCGAGGACTACGCTGACAAAACCGGCGCCGGCAAGACCATCAACATTCATGTTGCCGTACTGCCTGCGCTGGCGCGTAACCCCGAGCCCGATCCAGTCTATTTTTTCGCTGGCGGACCGGGTCAAGCGGCCAGCGATATCGGCGGATTGGTGAGCGCACTGGGAGATTTACGCAAGAGTCGCGACATCGTTCTGGTTGATCAGCGAGGTACGGGCAAGAGCAAAACGCTCACCTGTGACTCAATCGCCGCCGACCCCAACGTTGATCCGCTAAAGGAAGCGTTTAGCAATTCCGAAGAGGCCGTACAGCGCGATTGGGCCAAATGCATCGCGACCCTCAAAGGTAACGCTGCAACGCATCGCACCGATGACTACATCGACGATCTGGAACTCGTTCGCAAGGCGCTCGGGCAGGACAAGGTCAACGTGTGGGGCGGCAGCTACGGATCGCGCGTGGCGCTGCGCTACATGAAGCGCTATCCGCAAAGCATTCGTACGGCGATACTCGATGGAGTCGCGCCCACCAGCTTGCATCTGCCTGATGACGCGCTGGCAACGTCCGAAGCGGAGTTGCGCTCAACCCTCGCTGCGTGCGCCAGCAGCGCCGGTTGCAACAAGGCCTTTCCAAATATTTTGGCCACCTTTGACACACTGCTTGCAGAGCTTCGTGCAACACCGCGCTCGGTTAGTTTCGCGCACCCTGCGAGCGGCAAAACAATTAGCGGCGTAGTTTCCGATCGCACGTTGGTCTCGCTAATCTGGCCACTGCTGTACATGCCGGAAGCTGCTCGTATGCTGCCTGCTTTGATTGATCAGGCCGCACAGGGAAACTTCGCGCCACTCGCCGCGACGATGTCAGCTTCGTCCATCGGCGAGGGCGATATCGCAATCGCGCAACGATTTGCGGTCATGTGCGCGGAGGACATGTTGAATCGGACACCGATGGCCAACCCAAGATTTCAGGCGCTTAACAATCTGTTTTACGGCTTCTGCAAAGGCTTTCCTCATGGCAAAGTCGCACCAGAGTTTTTTGAGCCAACGAAGAGTGACATACCAACTCTGCTGCTCTCGGGCACGCAAGATCCAGTGACGCCTCCGGCGCAAGGCTCGCTCGCGGCGAAGACGTTGCTCAACAGCAAACATGTCGTGGTAGCAGGTGTTGGCCACATCACATCGCCGCAACCCTGCGTGCGGCGCATCATTACAAAATTCATTGAAGCGGGCGACATCGCTGCTGCAAATGACGCGTGCGAAGCAGAGCTAAAGTTGCCGCGCCCGCTGTTCTACACGTCGCCGCTGGAGGCCACACCATGATCGAAGTGGACGGCCTCTGCAAGCGCTTTACGGTTCGCGAACGCACGTCGGCGTTCGCGTTGAAAGCGAACACGCGAATCGTCACCGCCGTTGATAACGTAAGTTTCGTGGCGAAAGACGGTGAAGTCACGGGACTTCTGGGCCCGAATGGCGCGGGCAAAACTACGACGCTGCGCATGTTGTCGACGCTCTTATCGTCCGACTCCGGGAGCGCACGAATTGACGGCGCCGATCTTGCCGCCGAGCGCGCCGAGGTGCGCCAGCGCCTTGGCGTACTTGGAGATGCGAAGGGCCTCTACTGGCGACTCACAGCGCGTGAAAACATCAACTACTTTGGGCGCTTGCAAGGCTTGTCGGCGGCGAATGCGCGGCAGCGAACCACTGCGCTCATTGACGAGCTCGGGTTACACGACCTCGCCGATCGTCCTACGCAGGGTTTCTCTCAGGGCGAGCGCATGAAAGTCGCCATCGCCCGAGCCCTTGTGCACAACCCACAAACCGTGTTGCTCGACGAGCCCACCAACGGACTCGACATCATGTCGACTCGCAGCATGCGCGACCTGATTCGAGGGCTCAAGGCTCAGGGCAAGTGTGTGCTCTTTTCCAGTCACATCATGCAGGAGGTGGCCGCGCTGTGTGACCGCATCGTAATCATCAACAAAGGGCACGCCGTATTCTCGGGAACGCCGCAGCAAGTGCTGGCAGTCACGGGACTCGATAGCCTCGAAGACGCGTTCGTGAAGCTGATTGGCAGTGAAGAAGGGTTGTTCGCATGAACGCTTTTTCTTTTTCCCGTTTGGCGCTGGTCGCCCGCAAAGAAATCGTTGATCTGTTGCGCGATCGAAAAAGTATTTTTCTGGCGCTTTTTGGCGTTGCAATTTCTGGGCCGCTCGTGGTGTGCCTGTTGTACTTCGTCGCACAATCGATTCAGGGGCGCATTGACAAAATCACCGCGCCCGTCGTCAACGCGCAATTCGCACCCGACTTTGTGCGGTTTCTGGAGCGCCGGGGTGTCAGGGTGGATGCTGATCCGCAGGACTACGAAGCACGGGTGAAAAACGGCGAACTGGACGCGGTACTGGTGGTTGATCCGAACTATGCAATATCGCTCGCCAGCGGCCGTCCAGTGACGATCACGCTGGTCACGCTTACAAGCCGCGAACGTTCCGCTCCAATTGCTGGACGCCTGGCAGGAGAGGTACGCAGCTATGCCACGATGATCGGCAACGAGCGCATGATTTTGCGCGGCATTGCGCCGTCCGTCGCGCGACCCGTGATGTTGGAGGAACTTGATTTTTCGAGTGTCGAACAACGCAGCGCACGGTTCCTGCAAATGATGAGTTTTTACGCATTGTTTGCCGGCTTGATGGGCGCGATTGCCGCTGCGCTGGACGTCACCGCTGGCGAGCGCGAACGGCAGACGCTAGAGCCGCTGTTGACGACGCCCGTGATGGTGTCGGAGCTTGCAATCGGCAAATGGATGGCGGTGGCGGTGGTGAACCTGCTGGCGGTCACGGCGTCGATGCTGGGTTTTTTAATCGCGTTAAAGTTGGTGCCGCTCGGAAAGCTCGGACTCCCATTCAATTTCGGTGTACGTGAGTTCACCGGATTCATGGCGGTGTTAATTCCCTTTGCGTTCATGGTGCCGGGCGTTTTGCTCGCGTTCGGCGCAGCAGGAAAGACGGCGAAAGAGGCGCAAAGCTCGCTCACGCTGGCGGTTTCGCTGGTTGGCTTGTTGCCGTTAATTAGCTGGTTGCGCCAGACTAAAGCCCCGTGGTGGGACGTATGGGTACCGGTAAACGGACAGTTCGCCGTGCTCTCGAAAGTGCTGCGGGCAGAGGCAATCCTGCCGCTCGAATGGGTCGCAATGTGGGTGGTTCCCGCGCTCATTTGCGTCGTCGCACTGGTCGCTTTTGCGCGCCGATTGGGCGATGAAAAAATGCTGGCTGGTCGATAGTTGTTCCGAAGATCTGGTCAACATGTACCGGAGGCGCGCATGGCTGGTAGTGCGCTCCGAACGGGAAACACTGCTTTTCCAAACAAGCACTGTTTAAACACCAAACGACAATAATGTCACCCAATAAGCCCACAGGACAAACCGATGGCCAGCCGCAAACTCACCGACGAGCTGTCGCTATCGCCGCAGATCACGAGAGCCGACGTTCGCGCAATTCAAGAAGCAGGATTTCGTTTAATCATTTTCAATCGGCCCGACGGCCAAGCACCCGACCCACCGTTTTCTAACGCGATCGACCGCGCAGCGACAGACCGCGGCGTGGAGGCGCACTACGACGGATATGGCTCATACCCAATCACGGTCGAGCGCGGCAAGATTGTGCTTGCTGAATATTTGTACGGCGGTATCGTGGCACCGCGCTGCTCGGTCTCGCTGATAGGCGGCACCAAGCCGTCGCAATTAGCGTGGGATGTGAAAGCGCGCAGCCTGCCGCCGCTTTATTGGCAAGGGATGCCCAACAGCCGTGAATGGTTGGCGACGCCTGAGACGGTCGATTGATGCCTGTGAACAAGACATCGCGGTGGTCACAATTTCTGCCGTCGCTACCGATTCTCGAATGGGGGCGTCACTATGACCGTGAAACACTGCTGAGTGATTTGATGGCGGCGGTAATCGTCACCATCATGCTGATCCCACAAAGCCTTGCCTACGCCCTGCTTGCGGGCCTGCCGCCGGAGGTGGGCCTTTATGCGAGCGTTGCGCCGCTTGTCCTGTACGCGGTGCTTGGCAGCAGCCGTGTGCTTGCTGTGGGCCCTGTTGCGGTTGTGTCCCTGATGACTGCGGCGGCCATCGGCGAGCACGCGGCACCAGGGTCGGCGGCGTATTGGGCAACGGCGATAACGCTCGCCTTCTTGTCGGGTGGCATGTTGCTGTTGATGGGTTTGTTTCGACTCGGCTTCCTCGCAAATTTCCTGAGTCATCCGGTGATTTCGGGTTTCATTTCTGCATCTGCGCTGATTATTGCGGCGAGCCAAATGAAAACGCTGATGGGCGTCAAAGCCAATGGCCATACCCTGTTCGATCTGTTGCGTTCACTGCTGACACAAGTGTCGAACACGCACCTCTTGACGCTCGTGATGGGCGTGCTGACGATGGCGTTTTTGTTTTGGGTTCGCAGCGGCGCCGACTTTGGTTTCAAGCGTCTGATGATTCGCTGGGGAGTTTCAGCCAAGGCCGCTGACGTCATCGCGAAAGCCGGGCCGGTCGCGGCTATTGCTGTGACGACAAGCTTGACCTGGACGTTCAATTGGCAGACCGCTGGCGTAAAAATTGTCGGCACCATTCCACAAGGGTTGCCGCCATTGACACTACCGCTTTGGGATATGGCGCTTTGGCGCGAGCTGGCTATACCAGCGCTTTTGATCAGCGTCGTTGGTTTCGTTGAGTCAGTTTCGGTGGGGCAAACGTTGGCTGCAAAACGCCGTCAACGCATTGAGCCGGATCAGGAGTTGGTGGCCCTGGGCGCGAGCAATTTGTCCGCCGCATTCACGGGTGGTTTCCCGGTGACCGGCGGTTTCGCGCGATCCGTGGTCAATTTTGATGCCGGCGCGCAAACGCCCGCTGCGGGCGTGTTCACTGCGGTCGGCATCACGCTGGCCGCGCTTCTGCTCACCCCTGCTTTGTACTTTTTGCCACAAGCGACACTATCGGCGACCATCGTGGTGGCGGTGCTATCGCTGGTTGATTTCAGCATTCTTAAGCGCACCTGGGCATACTCAAAACCGGACTTCATTGCCGTCGCCGCCACGCTCGTTGCCACGCTCGCGCTGGGTGTCGAATCCGGGCTGGTGGTGGGTGTCGGTGTGTCGCTGGCGCTCTACCTGTTTCGCACCAGCCGACCCCACATCGCAACGGTGGGGCTGGTGCCCGGCACCGAACATTTTCGCAATGTGTTGCGACATTCGGTGCGTGTGAGCCCGCGTCTGGTGAGTCTGCGCGTTGATGAGAGCCTGTACTTCGCCAATGCGCGTGTGCTGGAAGATCGCATCAATGACGCGGTCGCTTCGCTGCCTGAATTGCGACACGTGGTACTGCAATGCTCTGCCATCAACGCCATTGACGCGAGCGCGCTGGAGAGTCTGGAGGCCATCGAGAAACGACTGCATGACGCCGGGATCACGCTTCATCTGTCGGAAGTGAAAGGCCCGGTTATGGATAAATTGCGCACTACCGATTTTTTGCGCACGCTGAGCGGACAGGTTTTCCTGACGCAGTATCAGGCAATCATGACGCTGACACCCGAAGTGGTTTCGCAGCATCCGTTGGTAGCCGGCAATGAGTCAGAACAGCCAATCAAAAACTAATAGCTTTTGGCTGAAATGGCGTTTTCATAGGGGCTACATTCGATTAAATGCGTAAGTCGAGTAGTGGACTTATGCGTCTTCATCCCCAATGCACTATAGCTTTCATGAAAAAGCTGACATCGTCAGGCAGCGTTCACCGGTAGCGCTGTGGTGTACTTGATCTGCTCCATCGCGAACGATGAACTCACATCGAAAAGCTCGGTCGAGCGAATGAGTTTTTTGTAGACCAGATCGTAGCCCGCGATGTCAGGCACCACCACACGCAGCAGGTAATCGACGTCGCCGCTCATGCGATAGAACTCGACGACTTCGGGGATCGCGCTGACGGCGGCAGCGAATTGTTCCAGCCATTTCACGTTATGTTGGCGCGTTCTGATCGACACGAAGACCGTCACGCCAACATTTAGTTTTTGCGGGTCGCACAGCGCGACGCGGCGCGTGATGTAGCCGTCAGCTTCCAGTCGTTGCACGCGCCGCCAACAGGGCGTTTGCGTTAGATTGACATGCTCGGCAAGTGCCGCGAGCGGCAACGTCGCATTTACCTGCAGTAGTTCCAAAATCTGCTTATCAACCTTGTCGAGCAAGAGAACCCCCGTAATTTTCTATTTTATAGATTCTAATGCTGCGTCTTTCGAATGAACAAGCAGTAATTGCAAACGTCTTGCACGATTCGCGCCCTATGATTTCCTGATCAAATCAAACCGTGATCAGCACCAACCAGCCATGTCAAACCGTTCGTTCATCACCTCTGTCAACCGCGCCTTCGCCGAGCATCCCGCATCCGTTGGCGAGACGTATGGCGAGCACTTTGCCGTAGCCGGCAGTTTCGGCTGGGCGATGTTCAAAGCTAGTCTCGCCTGCTTCGTCCACGCAGTTCTGCCGTTTGCGTTCGTAAAAACCGGCAGCACGACCATTACCGAGCTTCACGCACGCATGGTGCTGAAACGCGGCGAGCAGTGATACTCGGGTAGCGTAAGAAACGGCGAAAGCCCAGGGCGACCGCGGCTGGCAAGGCCTCGCCGACCGCTTCGGACAATCGCCTTCGCGCTGATCCTTGCATCGGGCGCCACCTGTTCCGTGAAACAATCGACGCACGATGTGCGTCAATCAGCCGCTTTGAATCCCGCCATAGCACTTGCGCTGCACAACTGGCCGTTTGCCGTCTGGTTGCGCTCAGCGCCGCTCGTATATCCGACGCTGGAGACGCTACACATCATCGCCATCGCGATCACGTTCGGCTCGCTTTGGATCGTAGAGTTGAGATTGATGGGTGTACGTGTATTCGGGCTGGGCTCAATAGACGTGCGCACGCTTGCTACGGCTACATTGCCTTGGACGCTGATCGGATTCGTGCTCGCGGCCATCATCGGCAGTCTCATGTTCCTGGCGCGAGCGTCAGAGCTCATTGCAAATGGGGCGTTTATATTGAAGATGCTGCTGCTGTTTACGGTGGGCACTAACGCGGCGATTTTGCATAGTCGCGGCCCGTTAGATCCTGCCAGTCTCGTCACGCGTGGCCAAGCCCTGGTCTCGCTTATGTTGTGGATAGGAATCATTTTTTGTGGTCGCTGGATCGCCTACGTCTAGCCGTTAAGGAGTCACCATGCTGCGGATATTTCTAGTTGTAGCATTCACATTTTTTGGCATTACTGCGTCCGCTCATCACGGATGGAGCAGCTTTGACGAAACGAAGCCGATCTACCTTGAAGGGGTCGTTAAAAGCGTGAAATGGCAGAACCCGCACGCCGAATTTATGCTCGAAGTGAACGGTGCCACGCCGCCTGCGGCGCTCACCCGATTCTCCATTCCGAAACAAAGCGCAAATGTAGACGCAGTGCTGATTCTCGGCACAGCGAAAGCGCCAACGCGCAAAGACAAAGTCTGGGAAATCGAACTCGCGCCGATCACCCGCATGGACGCCTGGAAAGTCGCGCCGCTCAAAGTCGGTGAAAAAATTGCTGTCGTCGGCTACTCGTTCAAGGACGAAAAAGGCGAGGCAATCTTGCGCGTGGATTTTTTGATCGGCAGTGGCAAAGTCACGCCGCTGCGGTCTTCGCCAGCGCAGTAAATGTCCGCTGACTGTCGCTCCCTATAATTTCAGCTTGTTCGACTGATATCGCGTGAGGCCGGGCCTCTCGTGAGGTTTTGCTTTGCCCGCTTCTATTGAAACCACCGCGTTACTTCCTGCTTTGCCTCGCAACGGCGAGCGCGCCACTATCGCTCGCCCCGCAGGTGCGGGCACGGCGCTCGCGTTAGTCCGCCTCGCGGTCACGCTACGCGCAAACAAGCGAACGCTCATCGTCACCTGTGCCGATGCACAAGACGTGCATCAGCTCACCACTGAGATGGCGTGGTTCGACCCGACGCTCCGGGTGCGCGAATTCTCCGATTGGGAAACACTGCCCTACGATCACTTTTCGCCGCACCCCGATCTGGTCAGCGATCGTCTGAAGGCACTTTACGCACTCAGCACCAACGCATGCAACGTGATGATCGTCGCGGCGACGACGGCTACCCAAAAGCTCGCACCGCGCAGCTTCATCGCCGCGCGCACGTTCGCGCTCAAAAAAGGACAGAAGCTCGACGTCGACAAGCTGCGCCAACAAATGACGCTCGGCGGCTACACACATGTGACACAGGTCGTCTCGCAAGGCGAATTTGCGGTGCGCGGCGGCATCATCGATATCTATCCCACGGGCGGCACGCTGCCTGTGCGCCTTGATTTGTTCGATGATGAAATCGAGTCGATCAAGACCTTTGAACCCGACACGCAGCGTACGCTGTATCCCGTCAACGAACTCTCGCTATTGCCCGCGCGCGAGTTCCCGACCGATGAGGCGGGACGCACCGTTTTCCGCCAGCGATTTCGCGAAATATTCGAAGGCGATCCGTCGAAGTCTGCCGCGTATAAAGATGTGTCGAACGGCATTTTTCCGGGCGGCATTGAGTATTACCTTCCTTTGTTTTTCGATGCCGCGGAAACGCTGTTCGATCATGCCCCGAAGGATGCCGTATTTGCAATACTCGGGGATCTTCACGCCGTGCTCACCGACTTCGAACGTGAGACGCGCGAACGCTGGGGATTGTTGCGCGGCGACAGCGCGCGGCCCTTGCTCGAACCCGCGGAGTTGTATTTCGGGCGCGATGATTTTTTGCATGAGTTGAAAGCGTATGCGCGTTATGAGCTGAAGGCCGGTGAAAGCGAAACGACCCATCGCGTTCCGCCAATGGAGATCGACAGACGGATGCAACGCCCCCTTGGCGCACTGGCCGACTTTCTCGAAAACGCCACTACCAACAAGGGTCGCGTGCTACTTTGCGCCGAAAGTCCCGGACGCTTGCAAACCCTGCAGGAAATGTTTGTTGAACATGGCTTGACGCCGCACAACGTTGAAGATTTCGCCGCGTTCCTCGCGACGACCGAAGCGTTCTGCATCACGCCCGCGCCGCTATTCACCGGAGCCATTCTGGTCGACGAGAAATTGAGCTTCGTTACTGAAGCCGAAATCTATCCGAGCACCACGCGCTCGTCACGTCGCAAACGCGTGAAAACCAGCAACATCGACTCGATGTTGAAGGATCTCTCCGAGGTCAAAGTCGGCGACCCGGTGGTGCATGAGGAACACGGCATCGGCCGCTATCTCGGCCTCGTGTCGCTCGATTTGGGCGAAGGTCCGACCGAGTTCCTGCATTTGCAATACGCAAGCGACGCACAGCTCTATGTGCCGGTATCCAACCTGCACCTGATCTCGCGCTACAGCGGCACTTCGCCCGACCATGCGCCTCTGCACACGCTCGGTTCAGGCCACTGGGAAAAAGCAAAGAAGAAAGCAGCTAAGCAAGCGCGTGACACGGCCGCGGAACTGCTCAATATTTATGCTCAGCGCGCTGCACGAACGGGCCACGCCTTCAAAGTGGACTGGAACGACTACGAAGCGTTTGCAGCGGCGTTCGCGTTTGAGGAAACGCCCGATCAGAGTGCGGCGATTCAAGCGGTCATTCAAGATTTAGTCGCTGCCAAGCCGATGGACCGTCTGGTCTGCGGCGACGTGGGTTTCGGTAAAACCGAAGTTGCGCTGCGTGCGGCTTTCGTGGCATTGATGGGCGGCAAGCAAGTGGCGCTGCTGGTGCCAACAACGCTGTTGACAGAGCAGCACTACAACACATTTAAAGATCGCTTTTCCCCCTGGGCGATTCGCATTGAAGAGCTGTCGCGTTTCCGGTCGCCGAAAGAAATCAAGGCCACGCTGCAAGGTATGGCCGAGGGCAAAGTCGATCTCGTCATTGGCACCCATAAGCTCATCCAACCCGACATTAAATTCAAGAATCTCGGCCTCGTCATCATCGACGAAGAGCATCGTTTCGGCGTACGGCAAAAAGAGCAATTGAAGAAGCTGCGCGCCGAGGTGGATGTACTTACGTTGACTGCGACACCCATCCCGCGCACGCTCGCAATGAGCCTTGAAGGCATTCGCGATTTCAGTGTGATTGCGACCGCACCGCAGAAACGCCTGTCGATCAAAACATTCGTCGCGAAAGGCGGTGACGGCATCATCCGCGAAGCGATTTTGCGTGAACTCAAACGCGGTGGTCAGGTGTACTTCCTGCACAACGAAATCGAGACCATCGAGAACATGCGCGAACGGCTCGAAGCCATCGTGCCCGAGGCGCGCGTCCGTGTCGGTCACGGCCAGATGGGAGCAACGCAGCTCGAAGGCGTGATGCGTGACTTCTATCAGCAGCGTTTTCAGATTTTGCTGTGTTCAACCATTATTGAGACGGGCATTGACGTTGCCAATGCCAACACAATTCTCATCAATCGTGCCGACAAATTCGGCCTTGCGCAGTTGCATCAACTACGCGGTCGCGTCGGGCGGTCGCATCATCAGGCTTACGCCTATTTGCTGATCCCCGGCGATGACGCGATCAGCGCTGACGCCAAGAAACGGCTCGAAGCGATTACGCAGCTGGAAGATCTCGGTGCGGGTTTCTATCTGTCCATGCACGACCTGGAAATTCGCGGCGCGGGCGAAGTGCTCGGCGACAATCAGTCTGGCGAAATGCAGGAGATTGGCTTCTCGCTATACAGCGAGATGCTCAATCAGGCGGTGCGCGCATTGAAGGCGGGTCGCGAACCCGATCTGGATGAGCCCTTGGGCGTCACCACCGAAGTCAATCTTCATGTTCCAGCCTTGCTGCCCGATGACTACTGTGCAGGTGTGCATGAACGTCTCGTGATCTACAAACGCCTGGCGAACTGCGAAGACGAGGATGCGTTGAATGACTTGAAAGAAGAGTTGATTGATAGATTTGGCTTACTGCCACCGGCTACCGAATCGCTGGTATCAGCGCATCAATTACGCATCGCTGGCAAAGCCGTTGGCGTCAAAAAAATCGATAGCGCGCCCGAGCGCACGATCATCACATTCAAACCCAAACCCAGCTTCGAACCGATCAAACTCATCACCTTGATCCAGAAAGATGGGCGCTACCGCTTGCATGGTCAAGACAAGGTAAAAATCGAGCGTCCCGTCCCGCTGCTCAATGATCGCGCGCGCATGGTGCGGGAGTTTTTTTTGGCATTGAAATAGTCGCAATAAGACACGCAAAGCCCTTACATTTCCCCTACACAACGGCACCGTCAGTATCGAAATACGGAACCGTTGAAAATGCGTTGCTCGGCCGTGCCTTTAACAGGTAACGTTACCGCTGCACTTTGCAAGACGCCGGGGATATTCGATGATCATTTGGGGAGCCGTATGGGGCGCGCTGATGGGCGCCCTGATGTCGTCGCACGGCGGCGACTGGGAATGGATTGCGGGCGCGCTGCTGGGTGCGCTAGCTGGATGGACACTGCGAAAAGCGGTGCGCAGCGAAATAGCGCGGCTGACGAAGCTATCGGCATCACAGACGGCGGCACCAATAAGCGCTGTAGCAGCCGCTTCGAAAGAGGCGTCATCTGAGCCGTTGGCACCGGTGGTGCCAGCTACCCAGCCGATGACAGCGAAAACCGATGCTGCATCCGTTGCTTCAATCTCGGCACCGCCTTTACATGCGTCAAGCGACGCGCTGAGTCTTGACGCGGTGTCTTCTGAAGCGATAGAGCCGTTCGTGCCTGTCAACAGCGCATCCACGCCAGAACCCGCACCCGTAGCAGCAACAAGACCCGGCGCTGTCGAGCTACTCGTCGCGCGGGCGAAAGCGTGGCTTTTCGGTGGTAACACGGTCGCTCGCGTCGGTGCCATTGTGCTCTTTATCGGCCTGTCTTTCCTCGCAAAGTGGGCCGCGGACAACGCGCTGTTTCCGCCGGAATTGCGACTGGCTGGCATCGGGCTCGTCGGCATCGCGCTTCTCGTACAGGGCTTCCGTCTGGCTCGAGCGAATGTGGATGACGCAACGCGCGCTAACTACGCAATTTTGTTGCAGGGCTCGGGCGTGGCGGTGCTCTACCTGACGATCTTCGCGGCATTCAAGTTGTACGCGTTCATTTCGCCCCTCGCTGCCTTCGTGTTGATGGCGGTTGTGTGCGCGTTGTCCACATTGCTTGCGCTACTTTCGAACAAACAGGCGCTCGCCGTGATCGGATTTGCCGGCGCGTTCGCAACGCCAATTCTTGTATCGACCGGTTCTGGAAATCACGTTGCCTTGTTCAGCTACTACCTGTTGCTCAATGTCGCCATCGGCATCGTTGCATGGCTGCGACCCTGGCGCGTGCTGAACCTGCTTGGGTTTGTCTCGACATTTCTGG
>JBDSYI010000275.1:0-6133 GCA_039925745.1 Casimicrobium sp.
GTGTGCTCAATCTGTGCCGCGTCAAGATGCGCGATCAGTTGCGTCTCGACCGCTTGGGCTACCTCGAAGAGTATCCCCAGTACCCGAACGAAATGGAATATTTCAAGGATGGCGCGGTGCCGCGCGGTGCCAACGCCGGCGGTGGCGGCCAACCGGGCTGGATTTTGAAGTGCAAGGGATGGGAAACCGACCCCAACGCCTACATTTATTTCACCGTGCAAGGCCACGCCTGGGGCCCCATTTGCGACGCACTAAACAAGCCCGAGTGGAAGGATGACCCTGCGTACAACACGCCAAAGGGCCGCCAGCCGCACATCATGGACATCTTCGCCACCATCGAGGACTTCATCAAAGACAAGACCAAATTCGAAGCAGTCGACGTCTTCCGCAAGTTCGACATCCCGTGTGCGCCGGTCTTGTCAATGCGGGATCTGTTGCACGATGAATCGTTACGCGCCAGCGGCTCCATCGTTGAAGTGCCGCATAAAGTGCGTGGCAGCTACTGGACCGTTGGCAGCCCGATCAAGTTCTCAGATATCAAGCCAGTAGTTACCGCCTCGCCACTGTTAGGTGAGCACACCGATGAGGTGCTCACTGGCCTCGGCTATAACAAGGATCAGATCGCAGCCATGCACGCAAGCAAGGCGGTCTAACCACCCGGCAATAAATCGCCCGCGATGCTTGCAACAACGGCGCCTCACGGTGCCGTTGTTATTTCAGGGGTAGCGGTTGATCCGATGAAAACAGGACACGACTAAAGGAGTGTGAACATGAATACAGCAATTGACTGCAAACAGCTAGTGGCGGCGATTGGTGACGCGGTCGTAGTGGCCGACGCCAAAGGTGTCATCGTATTGTGGAACGCGGGAGCGGAGCGAATGTTCGGTCATTCCGAAGTCGAAGCGTTGGGCAAGACACTTGACATCATCACGCCAGAGCGCTTGCGCCAGCGCCACTGGGAAGGCTATGACAAGTCAATGGCCACGGGCATCACGAAGTATGGCAATGATCTGCTGCGAGTGCCAGCCATTGACAAGGACGGGCGCGCAATGTCGATTGCATTCACGGTTGCGATGCTGTTCGAACCGGATGGAAAAGTAGGCTCAATCGTGGCAATCATCCGCGATGAGACAACACGCTTTGCCGAAGATCGCGCACTTCGTAAGCGCATCGCCGAACTCGAAGCTCAACTCGCAGCGAAGTAGCGTACCCTGCCACCGCCCACAGCAGACCGCAGAACAACAGAGACCCCATGAGCAAAGCACTCGAAGGCTATCGAATCCTCGATTTCACGCATGTCCAGTCCGGGCCCACCTGCACGCAGCTACTGGCGTGGTTTGGCGCCGACGTGATCAAGGTGGAGCGTGCTGGTGAAGGTGACGCCACGCGCGGTCAGCTTCGCGACATACCCGGTGCTGACAGCCTGTATTTCACGATGCTCAACCATAACAAGCGTTCGATCACCGTCGACACCAAAAAGCCCAAAGGCAAGGAAGTGCTGGAAGCGCTGATCAAGCATTGTGATGTGCTGGTCGAGAACTTCGCGCCAGGGGCGCTGGATCGCATGGGTTTCAGCTGGGAGCGCATTAACGAGTTGAATCCGCGCATGGTGGTGGCCTCGGTCAAAGGCTTTGGCCCCGGCAAATACGAAAACTGCAAGGTCTATGAAAACGTTGCGCAATGCGCGGGCGGATCGGCCTCGACGTCAGGTTTTGACGACGGCCCACCGATGGTGACGGGTGCGCAGATTGGCGACAGCGGCACGGGTCTGCACCTCGCGCTAGGCATTCTCGCAGCACTGTTGCAGCGACATAAAACAGATCGCGGCCAGAAAGTGTTGGCACCAATGCAAGACGCCGTGCTCAATCTCTGCCGCGTGAAGCTGCGTGATCAGCAGCGACTGGAGCGCACCGGCACCATGCACGAATATCCGCAATACCCCGATGGCAAATTCGGTGATGCCGTGCCGCGCGCAGGCAATGCCTCTGGTGGCGGTCAACCGGGCTCCATCCTCAAATGCAAAGGCTGGGAAACGGACCCCAACGCCTACATCTACTTCATCCCGCAATCAGGCGTCTGGCCCGCAGTGTGCAAAGTGATTGGTGAACCGGGTTGGATCGATGATGAAGCTTTTGCCACACCTGCCGCGCGCCTGTTGCACCTGAAGCCTATCTTTAGACGCATCGAGCAATGGACGATGACCAAGACCAAATATGAGGCAATGGACATCTTGAATGAACACGACATTCCGTGTGGCCCGATCCTGTCGATGAAAGAGATCGCCGAAGAGCCCTCGCTGCGTGAAACCGGGACCATCGTCGAAGTCGATCATCCAGTACGCGGCAAATACTTGACCGTCGGTAATCCGATCAAGATGTCGGACAGCCCAACTATCGTGACGCGCTCGCCGCTGCTGGGTGAACACACCGACGAAGTGCTCACCCAACTCGGCTACAGCGCTGCAAAAATCGCCACGTTGCGTGAAGAAAAAGTGATCTAGGATGAACTACGCGGTAATACCTATTGTCTCGGAAAACAGCATCAGAACGCGTAAACGTCAAGCCCCCAAAGGCCGTCGCGTTGACGCTGCGGCCCTGACGCAGGTTCAGGCGTTGCTCGGCGATCATTCGCGACAGCGCGATCTGTTGATTGAGCATCTGCACAAAATTCAGGATCGCTTCGGTCATCTGTCGGCGGCGCATCTCGCAGCACTCGCGCAAGAGATGCGCCTTGCCCAAACCGAGGTCTACGAAGTCGCCACTTTTTATCACCACTTTGATGTTGTAAAAGAGGGCGAAATTGCGCCCCCTGCGCTGACCGTTCGCGTGTGCGATGGCCTCTCCTGTGAGATGGCCGGCGCCAGAGAATTGCTTGCCAAATTACCGGCGATTCTCGGCAAGGAAGTACGCGTCATCGCCGCTCCGTGCATTGGTCGATGCGAACAGGCACCTGCCGTTGCCGTGGGACAAAATCCGGTGCCCAACGCGACCTCTGAAGCGATTGCAGCGAAGGTCAAGGCCAACGCCGTATCGCACGAACCATCCGGCTTCATTGATCTTGCCGCCTATCGTGCGCAGGGCGGCTACGCTCTGTTGAACGAATGCATTTCCGGCACGCGCGATGTTGAATCCGTGATCAAAACAATGGAAGATTCGGGCTTGCGTGGCCTCGGCGGCGCGGGTTTTCCAGCAGGACGCAAGTGGCGAATCGTGCGCGCCGAGTCTGGGCCACGCCTGATGGCCGTAAATATTGATGAAGGCGAGCCAGGCACATTCAAGGATCGCGTGTTGCTTGAGCGCGATCCACATCGCTTTCTTGAAGGTATGCTGATCGCGGCGTGGGCCGTCGGCATCGCGCAGACTTACGTTTATCTCCGCGACGAATATCACGGTTGCCGCGTCATGCTTGAGGCCGAAATAGCCAAGCTGCGCGCGGATCCGCCGATGGCTAATATGCCGGAGATCATTCTGAGGCGCGGTGCCGGTGCCTACATCTGTGGCGAAGAGTCGGCGATGATCGAATCGATCGAAGGCAAGCGCGGCATGCCACGACTGCGTCCGCCGTACGTGGCACAGGTTGGTCTTTTCGGCCGCCCGACGCTGGAGCACAACTTCGAAACACTGTACTGGGTTCGCGAACTGCTGGAAAAAGGCGGCGCATGGTTTGCGTCGTTTGGCGCGAATGGTCGCAAAGGGTTGCGCTCGTTTTCGGTATCCGGTCGCGTCAAGAACCCCGGCGTGAAACTCGCGCCTGCGGGCATCACAATTCAGGCATTGATCGACGAGCATTGCGGCGGCATGTTGCCCGAGCATACGTTTTACGGCTACCTGCCCGGTGGTGCATCGGGCGGTATCCTGCCCGCGAGCATGAACACGATTCCGCTCGACTTCGATACTTTGCAACCGTACGGCTGCTTCATTGGTTCGGCAGCGGTTGTTGTGCTGTCCAATCACGACACAGCAGTCGCTGCGGCGCGCAACACCATGCGCTTTTTCCAGCATGAATCCTGCGGTCAATGCACACCCTGTCGCAACGGTACGGCCAAGGCGTCAGCCCTGATCGAGCAACCGAAGTGGGACGTCGCACTATTGGCGGATCTTTCCGTCGTGATGCGCGACGCGTCAATTTGCGGTTTAGGTCAGGCAGCACCCAATCCAGTGGACTGCGTGGTCAAGTATTTCCCCCACGAGCTGGCGTAGACAGAACAAAGGTTTCACATCATGAACGCAATCACAAGGCTCGAAATGGCGTCGCTTGACGCCCCTACCGTCACCTTCGAGCTAAACGGTCGTAGCGTCACCGCGCGCGCAGATCAGACGCTGATTCAGGTGGCCGACCGCGAAGGTATTGAGATTCCGCGCCTTTGCTACACCGAGGGCCTGGAGGCCGTTGGCAATTGCCGCTCCTGCATGGTCGAAATCGCCGGTGAGCGTGTTCTGGCAGCGTCCTGCTGCCGCATGGCAGCTAACGGCATGAAGGTGACGACGGATAGCGAGCGCGCCGTGAAGTCGCAGCAATTGGTGCTGGAACTCCTGCTCGCCGACATGCCGGAAACCAGCTACACGCGGCACAACGAAGTCGATCAGTGGGCGCAGAAACTGGGCGTCGGTAAACCACGTTTTGCGGCGCGTGAATCGGTGCCCGCGGACCTGTCGCACCCTGCCATCGCAGTTAATCTCGACGCCTGTATTCAGTGCACCCGCTGCCTGCGCGCTTGCCGTGACGAGCAGGTCAACGACGTGATCGGCCTCGCCTTCCGCGGCGAGCACGCCAAAATCGTGTTCGATATGGACGACGCGATGGGCGCTTCTACCTGCGTCGGCTGCGGCGAGTGCGTGCAAGCCTGCCCGACTGGTGCGTTGATGCCGGCTCGCGAAGTCGCGTTGGCGGTGCCGGACAAACAGGTCGAATCCGTGTGTCCGTATTGTGGTGTCGGCTGCCAGCTGACCTACAACGTCAAGGACGACAAGATTCTCTTTGTCAACGGTCGCGATGGTCCAGCGAACCATGAGCGCCTGTGCGTCAAGGGGCGCTACGGCTTCGATTACGCCCATCATCCGCATCGACTGACCAAGCCGCTTATTCGCCGCGCTGATGCGCCGAAAACCGGCGACTTCGTCATGGATCCGGATCGCGTGATGGATGTGTTCCGCGAAGCCTCATGGGAAGAAGCGCTTGAATTCGCGGGCGGGAAACTCGCGCAAATTCGTGACACCCACGGCAAAAAATCGCTCGCTGGTTTCGGCTCTGCGAAAGGCAGCAACGAAGAGGCCTACCTGTTCCAGAAGCTTGTGCGCACTGGATTCGGCAGCAATAACGTCGACCACTGCACGCGCCTGTGTCACGCCTCAAGCGTAGTGGCATTGCTCGAAGGCATCGGCTCGGGCGCGGTATCGAACCCCGTGATGGATGTGACTAAAGCCGAGGTGGTCATCATCATCGGCGCGAACCCAAGCGTGAATCATCCGGTCGCGGCGAGCTGGATCAAAAACGCCGTGAACAACGGCACCAAGCTCGTCATCTGCGACCCCCGCCGTTCCGACCTCGTGCGAATCGCGCATCGATTCCTGCAATTCAAGCCCGACACCGATGTGGCGATGCTCAACGCGATGATGAACGTCATCGTGACTGAAAATCTGGTCGACGCCGAATTCATCGCGAGCCGCACCATTGGCTACGACGATCTGCGCAAAAACGTGGAGGGATACACGCCCGAAATGATGGCGCCGATCTGCGGCATTGACGCCGAAACCATTCGCTACGTGGCGCGCCTTTACGCGACGTCGAAAGGCTCGATGATTCTGTGGGGTATGGGCGTGTCGCAACACGTTCACGGCACTGACAATGCACGCTGCCTGATTGCGCTGGCGCTAATGACTGGCCAGATTGGTCGGCCCGGAACCGGATTGCACCCGCTAAGGGGTCAAAACAACGTTCAGGGCGCATCCGACGCGGGCTTGATCCCGATGATGTACCCGGACTATCAGCATGTCTCCAACGTCGAAACAAGGGCGCGCTTTGAGGCCGCATGGAAAGTACCAGCCGGTTCGCTCGATGCTGAGCCGGGTCTGACCGTGGTTGAAGTCATGCACGCCATCAAAAAAGGTGGAATTCGTGGGATGTACGTGATGGG
>JBDSYI010000276.1:0-1995 GCA_039925745.1 Casimicrobium sp.
ACTCAGCGTTGCCGACATTGAAAAAGACGGGCCGTTCTCCGCTTTTCCGGGTGTTCGGCGCTGGATCGTCGCACTGACGGGTGTGGGGATGGAGCTGGGCGAGCCGTTTGATTTCCGCATCGAACCCGGAATGCCGCCGTATCGGTTTCAGGGCGAATACGCACCGATGTGTACCCTGATTGATGGCCCGACGAGTGATCTGAATTTGATGATCAATGAGCGTCATGCGAGCGGCTGGTTACGGCGCATGGTCTCCGACAACACCAGCAGTAAAAACGGATTTTGGCTTGCTACGTGTGAACCACAGCGCGTTGACTTATGCGGAGTTTTTAGCTGGGCCGGCATGACGTTGCGTACGCGACGCGGCAAGGTTGTGGTGCCGCCTCGTTCGCTCGTCTGGAGTCAGAACGATGTGCGCGATTGGCGTATCAGCGAGATCACGGGTTGTTGGGGGTTTCAATGCAACTTGAATTAATGAGCCATAGGCGGGCGCCCGACCCCGCTTCGCCCGGCCCAACGTTTGGGCTTGCGCAGTCGAACCTGCGCGTAAACGGACACGCTGATCATGCAAACTGAGTTGTGGAGAAATGCCAGCATCGCAACCTTTCACGGCAGCAAGCCTTGGGGATGGAATGACCAAGGCGCGATAGTTACTGCTGGCGACGCTGTGGTTTGGGTCGGTGCGTTGAGCGATCTGCCTGCTCCCGTCAAAGGTAGCGTGACAAGTGAGCACGACCTAGGCGGCGCTTGCGTCACTCCAGGGCTTATCGATTGCCACACGCACCTCGTTTATGCAGGCAATCGGGCGCGCGAATTTGAGCTGCGCCTGCAAGGGGCAACGTATGAAGAGATCGCTCGCGCCGGAGGCGGCATTCGCTCGACCGTCGCAGCGACGCGTGCTGCTAGTGAAGATGAATTGTTGGCACTTGCGGTTCCACGCGCACGCGCGCTAATGGGCGAGGGCGTGACGACACTTGAGGTCAAGTCAGGCTATGGTCTATCCGAGTTGGACGAGGCGCGCTGTTTGCGCGTCGCCCGAAAATTGGCAGAAGTTTTGCCGCTCACGGTTCGCACAACGTTCCTCGGCGCGCATGCCGTACCGCCAGAGTTTGAAGGTCGCGCTGATGCGTATATCGACGCGGTATGCGAATGGTTGCCGCGCTTGCACGCGGCAGGTCTCATCGATGCGGTGGACGCGTTTTGCGAGCGCATTGGCTTTAGTACTGAGCAAACAAGAAAGGTTTTTGAAGTCGCCAAGCGCCTCGGATTGCCAGTTAAATTACATGCAGAACAGCTGAGCGATCAGGACGGCGCTGCGCTCGCGGCCTCGTTCAACGCATTGAGTTGCGATCATCTCGAATACTTGAGCGCTGTGGGCGTCGACGCGATGGCGGCATCGGGAACCATTGCCGTACTGTTGCCCGGTGCTTACTATTTTTTGCGAGAAACCCAGCTTCCGCCCATCGCTGCATTGCGCGAAAAGGGCGTGCCCATTGCGCTCGCAACAGATCACAATCCGGGCTCGTCGCCGACGCTGTCGCCGTTGCTCATGATGAACATGGCGTGCACTTTGTTTCGCCTGACACCCGAAGAGGCGTGGCGAGGGTTCACGGTGAACGCAGCGCGCGCTTTGGGCTTGCCAGATAGCTACGGGCAACTGTGCGCTGGGTGCCGCGCAGACTTTGCCATCTGGGACGCGGATCATCCGCGAGATATTGTGTATCGATTTGGGCATCATCCGTTGAAGACTTTGGTTTCGTGCGGGCGCACTGTTCATTTTTAGGAGCACGGAGTGACACAACAACCCACTTACTCATTGCAACAAGGCAACACGCCGCTCGTGTTGAGCCTGCCGCACGTTGGCACTGATATTCCAGTGGCGCTGAAGCCACGATACATTGAAAGAGCGCTATCAGTAGAGGATACTGACTGGCAGCTGGAGCGGCTGTACGACTTTGCAGCGACGCTCGGTGCAAGCGTCATCGCCCCGAAATT
>JBDSYI010000277.1:0-2263 GCA_039925745.1 Casimicrobium sp.
GCGCTGCCCCTATCTGTTCGCAACGCGTCCCGTTTTTTTTTCGCATGAACACATGCTGCGCATGGCCCAAGTGGTGCAGGCCATCGAGTCAGTCGTTGCATTGCCGGCGTATCGCGACGCGGTGCTCGCCACCGCACCTGCCATCGCGCGGCACGATCCGGGCGGAGCCAAGGGCGTGTTCTTTAGCTATGACTTTCATGCTACCGAGGGCGGCTTCGGGCTCATCGAGATCAACACCAACGCTGGGGGTGCGATGCTCAATGCCGTCTTGGCACGGGCACAACGCGCTTGTTGTGCGGCCGTCGATGGTCTTTTGCCGCCAGCGGCTGCAGCCGATGCGTTCGAAGCGGACATCGTGGCGATGTTTCGCAAGGAGTGGTCGCTCTCTGGCCACGACCGTCCGCTGCGCAACATCGCCATCGTGGACGAGAACCCCGAGCAGCAGTACCTGTACCCCGAATTCTTGCTGTTCCAGCGATTGTTCCAGCGGCACGGACTGCACGCGGTGATTTCTGGTCCGACCGAGTTCATTCATCGTGCCGGTTCGCTCTGGCACGCTGACGTGGCCATCGACTTGGTCTACAACCGCCTGACCGATTTTTCGCTTTCTGAGCCTGCCAGCGCGACGCTGCGCGAGGCCTACCTCGCTAACGCGATGGTGCTCACGCCGCACCCGCAGGCGCATGCGCTCTACGCCGACAAACGCAACCTCGCCATACTCAGCGATGCCACGCGCCTTCAGGCCTTGGGTGTGCCACAAGCCACGCAAGACGTGCTGCTGGCCAGCATTCCTCATACCGAGGTAGTGGAGGCACAGAACGCTGATCGCCTGTGGCGTGAGCGGCGACGCCTGTTCTTCAAACCCTTCGCGGGATTCGGTGGCCGGGCCGCATACCGTGGCGACAAGCTCACGCAGCGCGTCTGGCAGGAGATTCTTGCTGGCGGCTACGTCGCTCAGGCGCTGGTGGTGCCGGGCGGCCGCATCATCTCCGATCAGGGATCAGCGCAGGTGCTCAAGTTCGACCTGCGCGACTACGTCTATGACGGCCAGGTGCAATGGGTGGCGGCGCGCCTATATCAGGGCCAGACCACGAACTTCCGCACCCCGGGGGGTGGTTTTGCTCCGGTCTACGAAGGGCCGGTTGACGGGCCTGCTATTTTGTCCAGGATTTGTGTGGCTGCTCAATACGAAAGCCGCGTGTTCCTGCTCGACGGCAACGAAGTGCATCCGCTGGCTCACGACCGATACGTCGCTCACGCCCGTGCTGAGGCGGCCGCAGTCGAGTTTGCCGGCCGCCGCTTCATTCTGGTCGACTGGTACTTGCGAATGTCCTGCGGTCAGGTCGAGACCGTCGTGAAAGAAACCTGCAGTTGGCTGGTGTTCAATGCTGAGGGTTGGCTCGACCTGCAAGCGGCGCACGCGATTGACGCCGATCCGGCCCCGGTCGCGGAACAGTGGGCGCAGGTGCGCGCGCTGGTGTTCGGCGACGCATCCGTTGCGCATGATCGCTGATATCGACACCGCCACCGCTCATTGCAAAAGGACAGCCGCCATGCACCCACTCATTCAGATCCACATGGACTGTAATCCCACTTTGAATACCGGATTTGCCGAAGTGTTCAATCTAACCTGCAGCCGTGTACGGATGCAGTGCGAGGAGCCGAAGTGATCGTGCTTGGCCGCGCCATCAAGGCGAGATTCACCGTTACGAATGAGCGTGCACCGGCGCAAGCGTACGCCGTTCGTTCCTCGGGTGCGAGCAGGCCCAAATGGTTGCTTGCGCAGTGGCTGCTGGCGTTCGCATTATTTGCACCCGCTCACGCTGTCGAGGGACTCGTGCCAGTGCCGCCATTGCAAGCACGACTGATCGATCTCACCGGGACGCTATCAGCTGATCAGCAGACGGGCCTCGAGCAATCGTTGCGCGCGTTCGAAACGCGCAAGGGGACGCAGATCGCAGTGCTGATCGTGCCAACGACCAGGCCGGAAGAAATCGAGCAGTACGCCCTGCGCGTGGTGGAGCAGTGGAAGCTGGGTCGCAAGAAGGTGGACGATGGCGCCTTTCTGCTAATTGCCAAGGATGACCGCACGCTGCGCATTGAAGTCGGCTACGGCATCGAAGGCGCATTGAACGACGCCACGGCGAAGCGCATCGTCAACGAGGTGATTGCACCTCGGCTTAAGGAAGGCGACTATTTTGGTGCTGTCAGCGCCGGTGTCGATCAGATGATTCGTGTTGTCGATGGTGAGCCGCTTCCCGTG
>JBDSYI010000278.1:0-8141 GCA_039925745.1 Casimicrobium sp.
GCTCAATAGCTGACGCAAGCCACTCGTATCGTGGGTGTGAACAAGATCAAGAATCTGCCGCTGCAAGTCACCAGACTCGTCGCCGCGACGTGGCCGTGTCTGCCGATTGGCCAACGTGTCAAGGTCGCTTTCAGACAAAGCCAGCAACTTGCCAGGGCGATGGCCGGCGTCCATCAGGCGCTTGATCGTGCGCAGGCGCTCAACCTGTGGCAGCGGATACAGCCTCTCACCGTTCGGATCGCGCTCTGGCAGGGGGAATCCGTAGCGCCGCTCCCACACCCGCAACACGTCCTTTGACAAGCCCGTATCGCGCTCCACGGCGGCAATCGAGAGGTGTGACGCGATGCTGGGAGGCGTTTCGATCACGGCAGAGATTTCGGTCAGAGAGGTCATTAAGTCTAAAAATTGAGCGAAGGGGCGAATTCGGTGAAGACTCGGGAACCAAATCACAAACAGCGAAGCCGAACGCAGTCTAGGACAAGAACGTGATATTGTCTAGGACATGATCGTAATAATTCGCTTGCTTAGCCTTCTGGCGGCCTGGTCGGTAACCTCCGTGTTTGCGGCAGGCACCTGCCCAGCCATGCTCAATCACACCGTCGAGCCGCTGACCGGTGGCAAAGCTCAATCCCTGTGCCAATATCAGGGCCACGTGGTGCTTGTTGTCAATACCGCCAGCGAATGCGGCTACACCGGTCAGTACGAAGGTTTACAGGCGCTTTACAAAAAATACGTAGATCGTGGTCTGGTCGTTCTGGGCTTTCCGTCTAACGCCTTCGGTGGACAAGAACCGGGTAGCAACAAGAAAATCGCCGAGTTTTGTCAGGCTAATTTTGGCGTCACCTTTCCGGTGTTTGCCAAGGTTGAGACGATTCCTTTGGGTAAAGCCCCGGTATTTGCCGGCCTCGTAGCGGCCACCGGCGTAGCGCCCAAGTGGAATTTCCACAAATACCTGATTGATCGCACTGGCAAGCGGGTCGAGAGCTTTGAAAGTGGCGTGGAGCCCCAAAGTTCGCAGTTTGTGCAAAGAATTGAGGCGTTGATCGCGCAGCGGCCGTGAGGCTGGCGCGACCGCTAACATTGACCCATGAACGCATTTGACCGCGCGCTATACCCGGCGCCGCAAACTCTCGACGACACGCAGTCGTTACCCGATGCCAGACATCTGCCGATTCAACGCGTCGGCATAAAAGCGCTGCGCTATCCGGTGCAGATCGTTACCTCCTCCGGCGAAGTGCAGAGTACGGTCGCCACATTTGCCATGTACGTTGGCCTGCCGGAACAGGTCAAGGGCACGCATATGTCGCGCTTCATTCAGTTGCTTGAGGAGCAGCGTGCTCCGATTAGTTCGGAAAACTTCCTGGCAATGGAAAAACTGATGCGCGAACGGCTTGACGCCGCAACAAGTTATCTGGAAATGTCGTTCCCGTACTTCCGTCGCAAAGCGGCACCAGTTTCCGGCGTCGAAAGTCTGCTTGACAGCGACGTCAAAATGATCGTTGAGACGACGACCGTGCATGGCACGCGACTGACCATCGAGGTCGTTGCACCGGTCACCAGCCTGTGCCCGTGCTCAAAGAAAATTTCTGATTACGGCGCTCACAACCAGCGATCGCACATCACTATTCGCGCTGAAGGCTCCCCGGCACTGTCGATCGATTCGTTGATCGACATCGCGGAGCGCGAAGCTTCGTCAGAGCTTTATGGCGTGCTCAAACGCGCCGATGAGAAGTTTGTCACCGAGCGCGCCTACGATAACCCGAAATTTGTTGAGGATCTCGTGCGCGACATAGCGCTAGCCTGCAAATCGCACGACGACGTCGGCGATTTCATGGTTGCCAGCGAAAACTTCGAAGCGATTCACAATCACTCGGCTTACGCTGAGATTTACGGGCGAGGCAAACTGGCCACACTTTAGTTCGAACGCAGGGAGCATTGGGTAGGCCGATAACAAATTGGGAAAACCAATGGCCTCGCAGAGACGTACGAGAAAGAACTAACAACACTCGTACAGTTTGGAGTTCACATGCGCATCGCCATTGTCGGCGCTGGCATTTCTGGTTTAGGTGCAGCTTATTACCTCGAAAAATCGGGGCATAGGGTCACGCTATTCGAAGCCGCAGATTATTTCGGGGGTCACACCCATACGGTTGACGTATCGCTCGACGGCATTACTGCGCCAGTCGACACCGGATTTCTGGTGTGTAACGATCACACGTATCCCAATCTGCTCAAGCTGTTCGCCGAACTAAATGTCGACCTTGCACCGAGCGACATGTCGTTCGCTGTGCGTGCTGATACTGACAACATTGAGTGGTCGGGCACCAGCTTTGCCTCGTTGTTTGCGCAACCGACAAACGTACTGAAACCGAAGTTTTTGCGTTTTCTGGCGGACATCGTTCGTTTCAACCGTATGGCGACTGCGATGGTGCAGGCCGATACGGTGCCGCACATGTCGGTGCGCGATTTCCTCGCCAAAGAAAAATTCTCGGCACAGTTGTTCGACTGGTACATCTGGCCCATGGTGGGATCAATCTGGTCCAGTCCACGCGGTGATGTGCTCGATTTTGAGCTGCCGATGTTGCTCCGGTTTTGTCACAACCACGGACTGCTGCGCGTGACGGATCGACCACACTGGATGACCGTACGAGGCGGCGCAAAAACTTACGTGGAACGTATCGTTTCCAGCTTGCGCGATGCCCGTGTCGCAACGCCCGTTAAGCGCATCGTGCGCGGCGTCGGTTTTGTCGAACTAGCCACCGGCAAAGGACACGAGCAATTCGACACAGTAGTACTCGCATGCCACAGCGATCAGGCATTGCGCCTGCTCGCGCATCCGACCGATGCCGAGCGCGCCGCACTTTCTGCCGTTCGCTATCAACCCAATCGCTGTGTATTGCATACCGATGCGAACCTGATGCCGCGCCGCCGCAAAGCATGGTCGGCATGGAATTATTTGCAGGTGAATGATGCCGATCAGGTACGCCCTGTTGCACTCACTTACTGGATGAATTTGCTGCAACCGCTGCCATTCAAAACGCAGCTGTTTGAGACACTAAACCCGCCCGTCGAACCGCAAAAGTCAACCGTGATTGCGGAGTTTGAGTACTGGCATCCGCTGTTAAATCAGGCAGCTATTTCCGCGCAAAAAGACATCACCGCACTGCAGGGCGAGAATCAGACGTACTACGCTGGCGCATGGCTCAAAAACGGCTTCCACGAAGACGGCCTTTCGTCAGCGCTTGACGTGGTGGAACTGATCGGCTCGGCTGAAAACGAAGTTGCGCTGGAGCTGGCGGCCGAATGACCACTGCCGCCATCATCATTGGCAATGTGGTGCATGAGCGGTTGCGACCGGCTCATCATCAGTTCACCTATCCGTTGTTTTGTCTGCGCATTCCGCTCGGAAAGTTGGGCGAAATTGGCGAACAGATGGCGGTCAATCGTCGCGGCATAGTGTCGTTTCAGGAACGCGATCATGGCGCACGTGATGGCTCATCGTGCCTTGCCTGGATTCGAACCGTCCTGACGTCGAACGATATTGACACCGATGGCATCAGCGTAGAGCTGCACGCCTTTCCGCGCATGTTCGGTTACGTGTTTAACCCCGTAAGTTTCTGGGTGTGTCGGCGCGTCTCGGGTGAGGTTTCTGTAGTGCTTGTTGAGGTGAACAACACCTTTGGTGAATCACACAGCTATCTGCTTACGCCAACGTTGGGCGACAGCATTCGATCAGGCGAATTGCTCACGGCCACTAAAGAGTTGCACGTCTCGCCGTTCAACGAAGTACGCGGCAAGTACAGTTTTCGCTTCAACTTTAGCGAAGACCGCTGGCTCGCTCGTATTGACTATGACGACGGTCAAGGCGCCTTGCTCAACACACACATTTCAGGCGCAACGCAACCGTTGACGCGCGCCAACCTGCGCCGCGTCGCGTTGCGCTTTCCGTTGCAAACGCTCGCCGTTGTGGCACGTATTCATTGGCATGCGCTGCGACTCTTCGCCAAGCGCGTGCCATTTTTCGGCAAACTCAGATCCAACATGACAGGAACTTCGCGCTCATGAGTGCATCATCTTCAGGCACAACCTTATCCGTCTTGCCAGCGTCGCTGCCTATTGCAGCACGCGTGCTTTTCAAGCTGCTCGGCGGCTTACGCCACGGACGAATCACGGCGATTCTGCCCGACAAAAGTCGCCATGAATTTGGCAGTGAAGCGCATGGCATTCATGCCCACATCGAAATTTTCGATCTCGGCATCTGTACGCAGATTCTCACGGGTGGCGACGTTGCCTTCGGCGAAGGCTATTTCAACGGAGCCTGGGATTCGCCAGACCTGGTCGCGCTGCTCACGCTGCTGGCTAAAAACCAGAACGAACTGATGCCCGCGTTTTATGGCAAAGGCTGGAAGGGCTGGTTGTTCAAACTACGCCATTTGCTGCGTACGAACAGCAAAAAGCAGGCTCGCAAAAACATCGAGGCGCACTATGACCTCGGTAATAATTTCTACAGCGTGTGGCTCGACTCAACGCTCACCTATTCGTCGGCGATTTTCGACGGCAATATGAGCGGCGATCTGGCGGACGCGCAAATCGCCAAGTATGAGCGCATCCTTGCTGAAATCAATCCGCCCGTGGGCGGGCACATTCTCGAAATCGGTTGCGGCTGGGGCGGCTTCGCCGAATACGCGGCGAAATCGCGCGGCGTTCGCGTTACAGGTATCACGCTCTCCCCCTCACAGCTCGAGTTTGCCGAGAAGCGAATCGCCAACGTGGGGCTCACAGATCAGGTGCATTTTGCGCTGTGTGATTACCGCGACGTTGGCAAGCGCTTCGGCAGCAGTTTCGACGGCGTAGCGTCGATTGAAATGTTTGAAGCCGTGGGCCAGAAGTATTGGGACAGCTATTTCACCGCTGTGCAGGCAGCGCTCAAGCCCGGTGCTCGCGCCTGTGTTCAGGTAATCACGATCGACGAGAACCGCTTCGAGCAATACGAGTCGACCAGCGACTTCATCCAGCAATACATCTTTCCCGGTGGCATGCTGCCGTCGCCGGAGCGCTTTATGGAGAAGGCGAAGAGCAAGGCATTGACGGTTTCAACCGAGTATGAGTTCGGCCTAGACTATGCTGAAACCTTGCGCCGCTGGTTGCGACAATTCGATGCGCGGCACGACGACATCACGGCGCAGGGATTTTCAGTTAACTTTGTGAAACTTTGGCGGTTTTATCTCGCCTACTGTATCGCAGGTTTTGAGGCAGGGAGCATCAATGTTGGTCAATACACGCTGGTTCGCTAGGGTTCGGAAGACGACTTTCGTAGCCCCCCTGCTTTGCATATTGCTCGCTGTCGGAAGTGAGCAGGCGGTAGGGCAGGTCGCGGCACCTACGCTGCCTGCGCAAGCCACAACCGGCATGCCAACGCTCAAAGCAATTGGTGGTGGTCTTCTGCGCATGTTTGGTTTTCGGATTTACAACGCATACCTGTGGACGCCCGAAGGTTCCTCATTTGACCGGGCCAAACCCTATGTGCTCGATATTCACTACTTGCGCGACTTCTCCGCGAAACAGCTGGCTGAGCGCAGTATTGACGAGATGCGTGAGCAGGGCACTGGCAGCGAAGCGGTCTATCCGAAATGGATCACCGAGATGCAGCGTGTTTTTGCCGACGTAAAAGAGGGTGATCGCCTGATCGGCGTCGCCACGCCCGCTCGCACAGCAAAATTCTTCTACAACGGGGCCTACCGCGGTGAAGTCGCGGATTCGGCGTTCACTGATGCCTTTTTCGGCATCTGGCTCAATGCCAAAACATCACAGCCCGACATGCGCGATCGCCTGCTCGGGAAGCGGTAGCCACTGAGAGTATTCGCAGGCTCGTGCAACAGATAACCCGGCGCGAGCTTGTTCGCTATAGCCTATTTGCCGCCCCCCTCGCGATGGCGGCGTTGCCCATTTATGTGCATGTGCCCAGGCTCTATGCGGAGTTAGGCCTTTCGTTGAGCGCGATGGGCATCTTGCTGCTCGTGCTGCGGTTTGCTGACGCCTTCGTTGACCCGCTGCTCGGCCGTTGGTCAGATCGACTGAACTCCCGCTTCACGCCCGTGGCAATCGCAGTGGTCGCATTGACCATAGGCATGTTGGCGTTGCTTAATCCGCTCGCTTCTCGGGTGCCACTCTGGGGATGGCTGACGGGGTCATTGGTCCTCGTGTACTTCGGGTTCAGCCTTGCCACAATTGCCTACAGCGCTTGGGGCGCAGAGCTGCCACCCGATTCGACGTCGCGCACACAGCTCACGGCAAGTCGTGAGGCCGTCGGCCTGGTCGGAGTGCTAATTGCAGCTGCATTGCCCTCAGCGCTTGCCAGCAAAAGTGGTTTGGGGCTCGCGCGATTCTCGTGGGTGTTTGTTGCCGTCTTGCTGGCAACACTGCTAGTACTGTGGCGCCTGCGTGAGGCGAAACTTGCCCCGGATACGGGCCAACCAGCGCCGCTACTCGACGTACTTAAAGACCGCCGGTTCGTTGCGCTTCTTGCCGTGTTCGCGTTGAATGGAATCGCGTCCGCAATCCCGGCGACGCTACTGCTATTTTTCATTGACGATGTGCTGCGTGCGAAGGACTGGGAGCCGATATTCCTGGTGAGCTATTTTCTCGCCGGCGCGGTCGCTATGCCGCTTTGGGTGGCACTTGCGGGCCGCCTCGGTAAAGTGCAGGCGTGGGGTATCGGAATGATCCTGGCAGTGCTGGCTTTTTTTTGGGCGGCAAGCTTTGGCGAAGGCGACCGCATCGCCTTTCTGATCGTCTGCATCGCTAGCGGCATTGCGCTCGGGGCCGATCTGGCGCTGCCGCCGGCGCTATTGGCCGACGCGATCGAAAAGCAGAATGCGCGCGAAAAAACCGGTCGCTATTTTGGCATCTGGACGTTCGCGACCAAGGCAAATCTTGCACTGGCGGCAGGGCTTGCCTTGCCAGTCATCAGTGCGTTCGGTTACCGCTCGGGCGAGCCCACATCGAATCTGGTTGCATTAACGCTTGCTTACACGCTACTGCCCTGCGCGCTCAAACTATGCGCGTTGGCATTACTCTGGAAAATTCACCATCGCTTCTAAAAGCAATTTAAAGGTACAACATGAAACACATCGTCCGCTTATTTTTCCTGGCGCTGACAGCGCTGTTCATCTCCGGTTGCGCTTCAGTGCAAGTCGCCGACTACGCAAAGGAAAGGCCCAAGTTCGACTTGCATGAATACTTCAACGGTCGCGTCATCGCGCACGGAATCGTGCAGGATCGCTCAGGTAAAGTCGTTCGCCGCATGACGGTTGACATGGCATGCACGTGGGTCGGCGATACCGGTACGCTGAACGAAGATTTCACCTACTCTGACGGCAAAAAAGAGCGCCGCATCTGGACGATCAAGAAGCAGGGTGATCGCTACATCGGAACGGCAGCGGACGTCGTCGGCGAAGCCATTGGCGAGGCTGCGGGTAACGCGCTCAACTGGAAATATGTGCTCGCGCTGCCGGTCGACGACAAAATCTACAACGTCGATTTCGACGACTGGATGTGGCAGCTCGACGACAAAGTCATGATGAACCGCGCCGAGTTCTCCAAGTTTGGATTTAAGCTCGGAGAAGTGCTCATCACCTTCTATAAGCAATGAGCACGCTGAATCCGCCGATTCGCGACTGGTCCAAACAACGCGTCTGGATCGTCGGCGCGTCTTCCGGCATTGGCAGGGCGCTCGCTGACGCGCTCCTGGCGAATGGCGCACACGTCGCCGTCTCGGCTCGGCGCGCTGAGGTGCTCGACGAAGCCTTCGGACAGCAGGCCAAGGCGCTGCGTCTGCCGCTCGACATCACTGACAATCAGGCGATGGCCGCCGCGCTCGAAAGCATTCACAGCATCTGGGGCGGGCTCGATCTCGGCATCATCATGGCGGGCACCTACCGCGCCATGCGAGCGTGGGATTTGAACGACGAAGCTATCCGTGACATGATGCAAACCAACGTGTACGGCGCGATGAACGCCAGCGCGCTGCTGTCAAAATATTTCCTCAAACAGGGGACCGGACACGTCAGCATTGTCTCGTCGGTCGCTGGCTATCGCGGTCTGCCCAAAGCGCTGGTGTACGGGCCGTCCAAAGCCGCCAT
>JBDSYI010000279.1:0-6157 GCA_039925745.1 Casimicrobium sp.
CCGCGAGTGATGAGCCGCTGGTGCCGCCGATGGCAACGCTTCAATTGCAGATTGAGCGCAAAGAAAAAATTCGCGCGGGCGACGTGCTGGGCGCGCTCACCGGGGAGGGCGGCATTGCGGGCGACAAGGTCGGGAAAATTTCGATTGCGGCGTTTTCAACTTACGTCGCGGTGAGTCGCGACGTGGCGAAAGCCGCGCTAGAACGCCTGAAGTCCGGCAAGATCAAGGGCAAAACGGTGCGTGTGAGGCTGTTGTAACCGTTCATTCTGACCATCAGCTTTTCGCTGAAAGCCCCACTAACACGGGGCTGAGTGGTCATAAGTTACCAAGTTGACTTAAGATTAAATGCGGCGCTAGTCCCTGTGCCGTCGTCATTTCATGAAAAAGATGATGGACATTTCTGTGCAAAAAGGTACTTAACTGACCATCGCAAACGACTCGGCTCGCGCTTTGCCCCAGTAGTACGCAAACACCTTGTGTTCGGCAGTGTTGTCGAGCAGCTCACCCGGTTTCAGGAATTTGTAGAGCCCTGCGAGCGATGCAACTTCGGTCGAGCTGATGCGGCGAATAATGTGTTCAGGTTTCACATCCTGCGGATGCGTGAGCCCGGCGGCGGCGAGTAGCTCGGACAATGCATGCAGCGTGCTGTGATGAAACTCATGCACACGCTCCGCTTTGGTTGGCACGACGAGCGCACGTTGCCGCAGCGCGTCCTGCGTCGTCACGCCGGTTGGGCAGGTGCCGGTGTGGCAGGTCTGCGCCTGGATGCAGCCGAGCGCGAACATGAACCCGCGCGCTGAATTGCACCAGTCAGCACCCATCGCCATTGTTTTTGCAATATCAAATGCCGTGATAATTTTGCCGCTCGCACCGACCTTGATCCGGTCGCGCAGACCGACGCCAACGAGCGTGTTGTGCACTAGCATGAGCGCTTCACGCAGCGGCACGCCAACGTGATCGGTGAACTCAACGGGAGCGGCGCCAGTGCCGCCCTCAGAGCCGTCCACCACGATAAAGTCCGGCGTGATGCCGGTCTTGACCATCGCTTTGGCAATCGCAAAAAACTCCCACGGATGGCCGATGGCGAGCTTCATGCCCGCTGGTTTTCCTCCCGAGAGTTCGCGCATTTTTGCGATGAATTCCAGCATCTCAATGGGCGTGGAAAACACACTATGTTTGGCCGGTGAAACGCAATCAACCCCGATCGCAACGCCACGCGCCTCGGCAATTTCAGGCGTCACTTTCGGGCCCGGAAGCACGCCGCCGTGGCCGGGTTTGGCGCCCTGCGACAGCTTTAACTCGACCATCTTTACCTGCGGGTCTTGCGCCTGTTCGGCAAAGCGGGTCGCATCAAATTTTCCGTCGGCAGTTCGGCATCCAAAGTAGCCACTGCCGAGTTCCCAGATGAGGTCACCGCCGTGTTCGCGGTGGTAGCGCGAAATCGAGCCTTCGCCCGTGTCATGCGCGAAACCGCCTGTTTTTGCGCCGAGATTTAACGCACGGATAGCGTTGGCCGAGAGCGCACCGAAGCTCATCGCCGACACGTTAAACACGGATGCGGAATAGGGCTTTGCGGTCTGCTCGCCTATCGTGATGCGAAAGTCCGACGTCGGTACGACGGAGGGTGAAATCGAATGATTTATCCATTCGTAACCCGCTTCGTAGACGTCAAGCTGGGTACCGAATGGGCGTTTGTCGGAATCCTTTTTGGCACGCTGATACACGAGCGAGCGCGACGCCCGCGAGAACGGATGTGCCTCGTTTTCGCTCTCAATAAAGTATTGCCGGATTTCGGGTCGGACGTATTCGAACAGGAAGCGAAAGTGCGCGAGGATCGGGTAATTGCGACTAATCGCATGCTTTGTTTGAGTGATGTCGCGCAGGCCGATGAGCGAGAGCAGGCCGCTCGCCACCATGATCGGCCAGGTCACCCACGGCACGTGAAAACAGACTTCGAGAACGACGCTCGCGATGAAAACGACCAGAACGGCAACGAGTGTGTAGTAACGAGCGGGCATGACGGGCCAATCACGGTTTGACTGAGAACTGTAGGAGCGGCGCTGCCGCGACCCGGTCGCGAAAGAGCCGTTCCTACAAAGCGAGCAACCCGAAATCTACCTGTGAAGGGATACCGGGCGCAACCAACATCGTGCGTTTGTCGCAATTGATAATCACGCCGAAGACGCTTTCCACCCGCAAATCAGGCGGCACACTCATATCGGGCGAGCGGCAAATCGCGCCGTATTTTGCGTCCGCTCCAGCGCCAGTTTCATCGCGCAGCAGCAGTCCAAGATACACATCATCAATTTCGTCTGGCCAATCTGCAATGTGTGCATCGGCGCAGGTAAGTCGCGGCTCAGTGGTGAGCATTTGCGCCAGTGGCGCCTGCTTTTCTGCCAGACGTGGATCGCAAAAATGATTGGTGTGGGCGACGACACCCTGATCCGGGGCGATCGCCGCCGCGCCATTCGGACTGTATTCGAGTGAGCATACTTTGCCGGTCGCGTCGCCCAATATTGCGTTCGATGAGGCCGCGAAAGCAAGCGATTTCGCAAGCGCCACGACATCATCGACGCCGACACAATCAAGCGCCATACGCTGAAAAATATGCACAGGAATGCCGAGTTGTTCGCGATCATTGGTCGCACGCAAAATGTTCAGACCAATCGCCAGACCGTGGTCATTGACGCCGATTTTGGCCAAAATTCCCGCTTCGGTCAGTGTCAGAAACGAGGGCCACGGCGCGTCACGCAACACACGCAAAGCCAGCACGTTCTTGCGCTGATAGCCAATCCAGTCCCAGTTTTGCGCGATGCGCGTTTGCCCATCATCACAGCGCGCCCCGCTGACCGCGATGCTCGTGCATTCGCCAATATCGAAGAGTCCGATCGCCGAATTTTTACGCCGCGCCGCGTCGCTGTTTGTTGTCTCCATGCCCATGAAGGTAGGCGGCAAAATTTCGGTCCGGCAATTCAGCGCGAGAATTTCGTCCACGCTGAAACCGCTGCCGATCGCGATGCCTTCAATCTCCTCCATCATGCCGCCACCGCAACCAGCGATGATGTCGTGATACTCCGCGGCGCGCTGCTGCGCCTCGCGCCAGTCGATGCCGCAACTGGCAAACAGAGACGCATAACAGCGTACGGAACCCGTGACCTGGGCGCGCGCCAATTGCCCATGTGCCCTGCCGCGTTCGAAGGGGGTGCCGGAGAGTTCAAGAACAGGAAACATGGGTAGGGATTGTAGGTAGCTTCGCTCGTAAACTAACGCAATGAAAAACATTCTTGTCACCGGGGCGACGCGCGGCATTGGTTACGCGACGGCGAAACGGTTGCTTTCGCGTGGAATGCGCGTGTTTGCACTGGGCCGCGACTTTTCTGCGTTTGATCTTGACGCCGAAAATTGTCAGCGCGTCAGCTTTGATTTGCGCAATACCGATGCCATCAGCATGATGTGCGAGCAATTACCGGCTATTGATGTGCTGATCAATAACGCGGCGATGCTCACGTCGCAAACGTTTGAGCAGTATGAGCCGAAACATCGCCGTGATGTGATCGCGACCAACATCGAGGCGCCGGCTGAATTGATCCGTTGCCTGGTGCCGAAGATGGTCGCACGGCCGCGAGTTGAAGGCATTTGTGGACGCGTCATCAATATCGCCTCCGTGGCGGGTTTTGGCGGCCATCCCGACGTTTGGTACGGCGCCAGCAAGGGCGCGCTTTTGAATTTGACGAAAAGTCTCGCCAAACTCTACGGCCCGCAAGGCGTGATGATCAACGCCGTTGCGCCAGGGCCGACGAAGACCGGTATGTTTGATCAGCTGCCGCAATCACGAAAAGATGAATTTAATCGACTCGTGTTTGCCCGCCGATTTGCCGAAGCCGACGAGATCGCCAAGGTGATCGAGTGGCTGGCGCTGGATGCACCGGAGTACGTGAATGGGTCGTGTGTGGATGCGGCTAGCGGTGGTTATTTGCGCTGACGCCGCCCTATACGGACGAGCTAGGCAACCGACTTCTTCATGGCGTCCAGCATCACCTCAGGCGGCTGCGCGCCCGACAATGAAACCTTGTTGTTAAACACCAAAAATGGCACGCCAGTGACGCCTTGCTGCCGCACGCTGGCATCCTGACTGGCGATCTGTTCTAGCGTCTCTGATTCCGACAGCACAGCGCGCGTAGCGTCTGCATCCAGCCCACATTCAGCAGCGATGCTAACCAGCGTGTCAAGGTCGCCAATAAATTCGCCATCGACAAAATACGCCTTGAACAGGTGCTCAACAATCGCGTCGGCATGGCGGCCTTCATCAGCGCTCTGCGCGTACGCGATTAGTGCATGTGCAGCTAGCGTATTGGGCTGCTTTTTGATGCCGTCGAAATTGAGATCAAGTCCCGCGTTGCGACCCGCTGCAGCGACCCGCGCATAGATTTCCTTGGCCCGCTGCGGGCCGCCGAATTTCGCTTCGAGATAGCCTTTGCGATCCGTGCCCTCAAGCGGCAGATCGGGATTTAACTGAAACGGATGCCAGCGGATATTGACCTCGGAATCAGGATTCGCAACTCTCCACTGTTCCACCGCCGATTCAACGTGACGCTTGCCGATGTAGCACCACGGGCAGACGACGTCAGAGACGATATCAATGGTCAGTGGCGTTGTAGATGTGTTCATGATTGGCAGGCGCTTTTATGACGGATCAGGGGGTATTTTGCGACGAAAACAGCCTTGTCAATCGCCGCCAGAGCATTTCCATTGGCCCGTAGGCGTGACCGCTCGCCAGCCACGCCCGAATGAACGCGCAGAGGAGCAGGTAGGTCGCAATCGCGATCAGCGAATACACGCCCCGCCCGAGCTCACCATGCAGCCCCCCGAGACTCTTGTTAAACAACGCGGCAAACACGATGGATTGCCCGATGAATTGCGTGAGCGGCGCACGACCTGCAGCGACGACCAGATACCGCACATGGCCGCTTTCACGTTGCGCCCAAACGCCAGAAAGCGTCAACCACAGCCAAAGCCCGCCCACGCTAGCCCAGAGGATCGCCAGCGTCATCAACGCGATGCCCTTGTCCTGCATTACCAACGCGTCCCATCCGCCGTAGCGCGCTGCTATCAGCTCAAGTGTCGTTCCGAACGAGACGCACAACGCACCGGAAATGACGATTCCTCGATTGCCGAACGGCTCACTTAAAAATCGCTGCAATGCGCCGGATCGACCGGCCCAAATTCCGAGCAGCGCATGCGCCCAAAAATCAGGCACCAGTAACTGCACCAAGCCGCGATCGAGAAATTCTTGACGATGCGACAGCAGCGCAGACCGCATGGTCGAAAGCGCGAACGAAGCGGGTGGCTCAACGACCGGCGTCGCCGCGCCAGTCGACACGAACCACGACAGTGCAATGCTTCCGTAAAGCACCGCCGTCGCCAGGTACACGCCGATCGCCATCGCCAAAATGACGGGCGGCGAAAAGCGCAGTACCGAGACCAACACCAGCCCCATGACCGAGTACACGGCCAGCACGTCGCCCGGCCATAACAGCAAGCCATGCGCCACACCTATCAGCAGCAAAGCCCACAGTCGTGCGCGCAAACGGTTCGGTTGACGATCGGCCTCAGGCAAACGATGCCATTGCCACGCCAGCCCAACGCCGAACAGGAATGCCAGCACCGGATAGGAGCGATGCGTGAACAGCAAAGCATTGGCGTATTCCGCAATCACGTCGGCGGTATTTTTCGCCAGATCGAGCCCGTAAACCGACGACCAACTCGCCGCAAACGCATGCACGTTCACCAAAGCCACGCCGAGCATCGCGATGCCGCGCGCCAGGTCGATGGCGACCCAACGTTCGGAGGACGAAGAATTATTCATTTTGGCAGCGTAATTTTGTTACATCTTTTTAGTGAAAGCGCCATTGACCGTGGGCTGAAGGCTGAAAATTGAGAAAGTTGACTTTTGCAGAAAATGGTCATGAGCCCCATAGCAACGGGAATTTCAAGAAAAAGTTATATGCCTCATTAGAGCGGAATCCGCAGGAGTTCCGCCACGGTGGGATCGCAACCGCGTTCGCCCGAAGCGCAAGCGTTCCGTCCTACTCAACAGCCAAAAGCGCTTCGGCAGCGCTGCCCAATGCAGCCGGTGTTAGCGACTCAATCGCCACAT
>JBDSYI010000280.1:0-2674 GCA_039925745.1 Casimicrobium sp.
ATGGGCGCGGGCATCGCGCAGGTTGCCGCGCAGGCAGGTTGCTCGGTCAAATTGTTCGATGCGCGAAACGGTGCGGCGGTCTTAGCGATCGAGCGCACGGGCACCACGCTGCACGCGCTCGCGGCAAAAGGCAAACTCACGACCGATACCGCAACTGCCACCCTTACACGCATCACCGCCGCACCTGATCTCGCCGAATTTCATGACTGTGATTTGGTGATCGAGGCGATCGTCGAGGATCTTGCCGCCAAACAAGCGCTTTTCAAATCGCTGGAAGGCATATGCGCTGAGACCACGATCTTCGGCAGCAACACATCTTCCATTTCGATCACGGCCATTGCCAACGGTTTAGCGCGTCCGCAGAACGTCGTCGGCATGCATTTTTTCAACCCTGCACCGTTGATGCCATTGATCGAGGTGGTGAGTGGATTTCTCACGTCTCCCGCAGCCGTAGCCAAAGTGGAAGCCGCTGCAATCGAATGGAAGAAAACGCCGGTTCGCTGCAAAAGCTCGCCGGGATTTATCGCCAATCGCGTGGCGCGCCCCTATTACGCCGAAGCATTCCGCGCGCTGGAGTCCGGTGCGGCCGATGTAGCCACCATTGACCTGATCCTGCGCGAAGTGGGCGGCTTCCGATTGGGTGCATTCGAGCTGCTAGATCTGATCGGTCTCGACGTTAATTTGTTGGTGACAAAAAGCGTTTGGAACGCGTACTACCAGGACAGTCGCTACCGCCCGAGTGTGACGCAGGAAGAAATGGTTGCTGGTGGTCTTCTCGGCCGCAAATCGGGACGCGGTTTTTATCGCTATGTCGATGGCAAACCGGTCGCGGCCGACAACCCTGCCTCATCGCTCGGCCCCGTGCCGACGTCGATTCAGTATTTGCTGGAATCCGACGCGCTTGACCCGCTCGTCGAGCGCATCAAAGCGGCGGGCATCAAGGTGCAAGCGCGAAAGGAAGACGACCCGCTCGGCGCGGGTATGCTGCGCGTCGGCAATGCCACCGTTTGTTTGAACGATGGTCGCTCCGCGACGCAACTCGCGTACGAAGAAGACATCACCAACGTCGTCATGCTCGACCTCGCCCGCGACTTCGCGAAGACGCCCCGCGTCGCGTTGGCCCGTGGCGAAGAGACGAGCACTGCCGCGCTCGCCGATGCCGTGGGTCTGTTCCGCGCGCTGGGCGTCGAGGTCTCCGTGATCGACGATATTCCCGGCATGATTGTCGCGCGCACGCTGTCCATGCTCGCTAACGAAGGCGCGGACGCCGTGCTGCAAGGCGTGGCGGATGCCGCCGGTGTGGACACCGCGATGAAGCTTGGCCTCAGTCACCCCGAAGGCCCACTCGAAACGGCAGACCGCATCGGAATCACGCTGATGAACGCCATATTGGTGAACCTGCAAGGCCACACGGGCGACGATCGCTATCGACAGTCGCTACTGCTGCAAAGGAAGGTGTGGAGCGATGGCACTTTCCGCTGAGATGCTGAACGCACCGACACATCCGCAACCCTCGCCACAGGAAGTCGCCGACGCGATGTACTCGCGCGACCACGCCGCCCGCGCTCTCGGCATCCAGATCGTCGCCGTCAGTCGTGGCAGCGCCACCACATCGATGATCGTCCGACAAGACATGGTTAACGGGCACAACATCTGCCACGGTGGCTACATGGCGCTCTTGTGTGACACAGCGTTCGCCTACGCCTGCAACAGCGGGAACCTGAGTACCGTCGCTAGCGGTTTCTCGATTGAATTTCTCGCCCCCGCTGCACTGGGCGACGCGTTGGTGGCCGTCGCAGAGGAGCAAGTGCAGCGCGGCCGACAAGGCGTCTACGACATCACACTCACCAACCAGAACGGTGACATCATCGCCCTGTTCCGCGGCAAAAGCGCGCGGATCGCGGGCGAAGTGATTTCGACAACGCAGCCACAATGAACGCAGCGCTTGTTTCTGTGGGAGCGGTTTCACCGCGATCTTCACGGGGGCGAATCGCGGTAAAACCGCTCCCACAAATCGAAGGGCGGGCAGTTCCCGCCTCCTACATTCATCCTGCGCAGCCGCAATAATTTGCACTACGCGAAAGTTGAGAAGGCCGACACGATCTTGCGTAAATACCTCCCTTCTTGTTGAAGACCATGCCAACGAAAAATCCAACACCGCTGCACGCCATCGAAACCGCCTCCCGCGATGAAATCGCCGCATTGCAGCTCACGCGCATGCAGTGGAGCCTCTCACACGCCTACGACAACGTCCCACATTACCGCAAAAGTTTCGATGCCAAAGGCGTTCACCCCAACGATCTGAAACAGCTCTCCGATCTCGCCAAATTCCCGTTCACCGTAAAAAACGACCTCCGCGAAAACTATCCATTCGGCATGTTCGCAGTACCGCGTCAGCAAGTCACGCGCATCCACGCGTCGAGCGGCACCACCGGCAAACCAACCGTAGTCGGCTATACCCATCAGGACATCGACAACTGGGCGGACCTCGTGGCCCGCAGCATTCGCGCAGGCGGCGGCTGCCCTGGCGACATCGTGCATGTGGCATATGGCTACGGCCTGTTTACCGGCGGGCTTGGCGCGCACTACGGCGTCGAACGCCTCGGGTGCACCGTGATCCCCATGAGCGGCGGGCAGTCCGAAAAACAGGTGCAGCTGATCAATGATTTCAAGC
>JBDSYI010000281.1:0-2415 GCA_039925745.1 Casimicrobium sp.
AAAAACAGGAGACGAGTAGCGCATGCAGCGCGGGTTTTACACGATCATGGCGGCGCAGTTTTTCAGCTCGCTTGCCGATAACGCGCTTTTTGTTGCTGCGTATCAATTGCTTCGCTACGAAGGCGCGCCCACGTGGCAGGGCGCGGCGTTGGTGCCGCTGTTCGCGTTTTTCTATGTTGTGCTGGCGCCGTTCGTAGGCGCGTTTGCTGATCGCTTTCCCAAGGGACGCGTGATGTTCATGTCGAACCTGATCAAGGTGGGCGGCTGCCTGCTGCTGCTGTTCGGCACCCACCCGTTGATGGCCTACGCCGTCGTTGGACTTGGCGCTGCGGCGTATTCACCTGCCAAGTACGGCATTCTGACCGAGCTTTTGCCGCCATCGCAACTGGTCAAGGCCAATGGCTGGATTGAAGGTTTGACGATTCTTTCGATCATCATGGGTAATGTGTTGGGCGGCGTACTGGTGGGGCCGAAGGTCGGCGACTGGTTGCTCGACCTTGATTTTCCGATGATGGATTTTGATATCGCCACCGCGCCGGAAGCCGCGATTGCCTGCATGATCGCGGTTTACGTGATCGCGGCGGCGTTTAACTTGCGCATTCCGCATACGGGCGTTGCCATGCAACCAATCCCAACCGCGACCCATTTGCTGCCCGATTTCTGGCATTGCAACACGCGATTGTGGCGCGACAAACTCGGCCAAATTTCGCTGGCAACGACCACGCTCTTTTGGGGCGCTGCTGGCAACCTGAAAGTCATCGTGATTGCGTGGGCGGCCACCGCGCTGTCCTATAGCGTGACGGAAGCCACCACCTTGGTGGGCGTCGTCGGCATCGGCACGGCGGCGGGAGCGGTGTACGCGTCGATGCGCGCTTCACTGGATCGCGCTACCAACGTGATCCCGCTGGGCATTGGCATGGGCATCGCCGTTGCCTGCATGGTGTTTATCTCGCACCTGTGGGTTGCAGTGCCGTTCCTGATTTTCCTGGGCGCGATTGGCGGCTATCTCGTCGTGCCGATGAACGCGCTGTTGCAGCATCGCGGTCACATGCTGATGGGAGCGGGCCGCTCGATTGCCGTGCAAAACTTTAATGAACAGCTGGCGATCCTGCTGCTCGGCGGTTTCTACACGTTAATGACGAGCCTGGATCTGTCGATTTTCGCGTCGGTGGCGTCGTTCGGTTTGCTGGTGGCGGGCTTCATGTACCTGATTGGCCGCTGGCACCAATCAAACCTCGTGCATCACAAGGCAGAGCTGGATCGGCTGCTCGCTATGGCCAAGAGCGACAAGCACTAATGGCCGATCAGCTTTTTGCTGAAAGATCGATTGTACCGGGGCTAAAGCTGTATTTTAGCAAAAGTCGATTTTAGACAAAACTGACGGTTAGCCCCGATTCATGCGTTGTTTCATTGAAAAGCTGTATGCCGAAATTCGCTCTGAAGGGCGCTCACCAAAGCCAGGCTGCCCCGCGTACGCCACCAGAATCACCATGCACATTCGGAGCTATTTGAGTCTCAATAAACTCGCTGAAAACATAGTGCGGTAATAGTTTCGGCACGTTCTCGTAGAGCCGTGGAATGTTTGACACGCCGCCGCCGAGCACGATGACATCCGGGTCGATCACGTTGATGATCGTCGCTAGCGCCCGTGCCAAACGGTCTTCTACGCGTTGCAGATAGGTGTCCGCGCTCACGTCACCGGCGTTCGCTCGTTTGACGATTTCGAGTGTATTGACGCCGCTCTCGCCGAAATGCGCCGCGATGCCGGTGCCGGAAAGCCACGTCTCGATGCAGCCCAATTTGCCGCAGTAACAGCGTGTTCCCGGCAACTCGTCTGAGGTCGGCCACGGCAACGGGTTGTGCCCCCATTCGCCCGCAATCGCATGCAGACCATTGACGATTTTCCCGTCGATCACGATGCCGCCGCCCACGCCCGTGCCGAGGATCACGCCGAAAACAATCGCCGCACCTTTTCCGGCACCATCTACCGCTTCGGAAAGCGCGAAACAATTGGCGTCGTTCGCCATGCGCACTTCGCGCTTGAGGCGCGATTCCAGAGCCTGTTTGACCGGCTGCCCGTTCAGCATCACCGTGTTTGAGCCGCGCAACAGTCCGGTCTTGGGCGAGAGCGAACCGGGTGTGCCAATGCCTACGGTCGCTGTCACGTTGATCGAGGATTCACATCGCAGAACGAGATCCGTAATGGCGCCGTAAACCGCGTCGGCGGAAACTTTGGGCGTGGGCACGCGCTCACGCCAAACGATCGCGCCGTCCACCGAAAGCGCCACAGCCTCAATTTTGGTGCCACCGAGGTCGACACCGATGCGGAAATTTTCTGTGCTCATGGCCGAAATGGTACTCGGGGCGGTGGCCAGAGCAGGGCGTGTGCGGGTCGTGCGACCCGTGGTTCTGCGC
>JBDSYI010000282.1:0-4480 GCA_039925745.1 Casimicrobium sp.
GAATATCGCGTCGCGAGCTTGATCAGCTCGCGTGGTTTGTCGGCAAACGGCGCGGCTTGGGTGAACACGATGTCGCGGATAGCCGCGGCTTTCGCGGCATCGCCGCCATCCTGCGCTTCGGCCCACACGAGCGTTGCTGGCGCATCCGCGCGCCAGCTTACGTCGCGTACACCTTTTGATACCGAATCATGGCCTGGCGGCAGCCCCTCTTCCAGCGGCAATTTGGCGAGCGTATGAACGACCCTGCCCGGCGTCGCACCGGTTAGATCGCGCACTTCAATGCGATGGGGAAATGAGCTCGATTCAACAATGTACGAATAAGGCCGCTCTATCACCTGCGTCAAGACATTTTTGCCGTCGGGCGACACGCTGAGCCCCGCATAACGTTCTGGCTCGCCAACCGATTTCACGCTACCGGTAAGATCAATCAACGCCAGTTGCGTCAGGGTGTAGTGGTCAAAAATTTGCGCATCATTCTCATTTTTGAGCAGATCCTGCAACGTGCGAATTTGTCGTTGCGATGCGCCCGCCAGCGCGTCCTGAGTATTGGGGCCTTGCGGAATCGTTGAGCCTGTTGGAGCAGCGCCTTGGCCCGCGAGACGTAACCGCACGAGCAGCCGCTTGCCGTCTGGCAACCAGCTAAAGCCGCGCCCATAAACCGTATTGAGCGGTTGCGCAGAGAGCTTGCGCGCAGAATGCGTCGCCACATCTATCAACCAAAGCTCCACGCCATTAGTCTGCGAGACGTGGGTGAACGCGATTGATTTCTGGTCTGGCGACCACGAGATGGCAGCTAATTTAAGCTGTGGTGGCAATCCGCTAATTTTCATTTCCTGGCGCGTCGCAAGCGACATCAGCCAGACATCCTCCCCAAACGAAAATCGGCTCTGACTGTAAGTGCGAGGATTGATGCGCAAACCCGCGAGCTTGAGCTCTGGCTGCGCAACTTCAGTAATGCTCGGCAGCGACGGCGTCTTCACCATCAGCGCCAAATCACGGCGCGGACTCAGGTTGACGCTCGGCGCGGGCAGCTGTTCAACAATGGCTTGAAGTGGCGCAGGCGGCTGCTGATAACCAGCGGATGACTGCGCGTACGCAGGACTAAAACTGTTAATCATCAGTACGCCAACGAACAGGCCGCTCGACGCGACGGCAGCCAGCGTTGACCGGGAATCTTTAAGAAGCATTGCATGTTGCCTTGTGAATAATTTGAGAGCACGATGAAGGGAGCAAGCGCAAACGCGGCGCCGACACGGCGACCGACGGCGCGCGTCAACTCGCGTCCATAAAGGCGCCCGTGGCGAGGAAATCTGCGTCAGCGGCGACGAATCACGTCGCTCAGGCGTGCTTCTTTACCCATGCAACGTATTGATCGACCCACCCTTGGAGGAAAGCTTTGCTCGCTGCACCGACGTCGCCAGCTTCGTCAAAGAGACCCTCTTTGGCCTGAATGAATGCTTCGGGTTGCCCAAGCGTGGGCACGTCCAGATACGCCAGGATATTTCGCAAATGTTGCTGCGCCAGAGCAGTGCCAATCGCCCCGACCGATACACCGATTACACCGGCAGGTTTGCCCTTCCAGACGCTCTGGCCGTAGGGCCGCGAGGCGTGGTCAATGGCGTTCTTGAGCACGCCTGGAATCGAGCGGTTGTACTCAGGCGTAAAAAACAGTAGGCCACGTGCGGAAGCAATTTTTGCCTTCAGCTCGACCACCGATGCGTCGGGGCTAGTTTCTTTGTCCTGATCGTAGAGCGGCAAATCGCCGATTGACACGTACTCGAACGAAAAATCAGACGGAAACAATTTTTCAAGTGCCTTCGCAAGCTTACGGTTAAACGAATCGCGGCGGAGGCTCCCCACAATAACGGCGATTGGATATTGACTCATGATCGGTTCCTTGGAGAATTTGAAGCAGGTGAAATGTTAGCGCCAGTTGATCGAGGCGCTAGTCGAAAAGATGCTGCGGCCCATGCCTCATACGCCGTCCTGCGTGAACCAGCGCAATCCGCATAAGCATGCGGGCAAGGTGGTCGAGCAACTTGTGAACATCGCGACCGAATGGCAACCAATAGCGCAGCTACGTTCGTAGTACAGCCGACGTTTCAAGCAAAAAATCAACCATCAAATCGCGCACTCGGCCGAACATGTCAGCGCCAGTGATCGTTGCGCAACCTTGAGCGCGAGCCGCTGCAATCAAGGGCGATACGACAGGCTCGGTGATCACGCACCCCACGAACATACGGGCGTTGAGCTTCTTCACGTCTGCGGGATAAGGGTCGCCCGCCTTCATGCCCATCGGCGTCGCGTTGAGCACGATGTCGTAGCCCGTGGAATCGGCGGAGCCATGCGTAACCGGGGCCGTTTTCAACCAGTTCAGTCGATCGATCAAGGTCGTGCGCCGCAGCTTGCTCGTATCCGCAATCGCCAGCGCTGACACGCCCGCGATGAGCAGCGCATGCGCAATTGCGGAGCCTGCGCCGCCCGCGCCGACGAGCAGCGCGCGCTTGCCGATCAAGTCACAGCCGGCGTCGCGCATCGCCTCAATAAAGCCCAGACCGTCAAACATATCGCCATGCCACGAACCATCGGCGTTGCGTCGCATCGTGTTTACGGCACGCAAAAAAGTGGCGCGCTCAGAGGCGCTTGAGCAAAGCCCAAACGCCGCGAATTTGTGCGGCACCGTGACGATGATGCCGTCGACGTTTTGCGCAGCTGACACGCCCGCATGCCATGCCGCAAGGCGCTCGGGCGCGACGTGCGCGGGCAGCACAATCGCGTTGTGCCCACGCTCTGCAAACGCTAGCGTCACGCCTGCGGGCGACTTCACCTGAGCGATGGGATCGCCCACGATGAAATGCACGCGCGTCGCGCCGCTTAGCTGATCCAGCACGGCGCGGCAGTGCCTATTTGTTCGGCTGCGGCGTCATGCGCAAGTACGGGCGAATCGCATTGAACCCCTTCGGAAAGCGCTGCGCCAGCTCCGCCGGGTCTTGCAGGCTCGGCACAATCACCACGTCGTCGCCGTCTTTCCAGTTGGCGGGCGTTGCCACCTTGTGGCTATCGGTCAGTTGCAGCGAATCGATCACGCGCAGGATTTCGTCGAAATTACGACCCGTGCTAGCGGGATAAGTGAACGTGGTGCGAATCACCTTTTTCGGGTCGATGATAAACACGCTCCGCACCGTTTGCGTCGCCAATGCCTTCGGATGAATCATGTCGTACAACGTCGAAACGGAGCGATCCGCATCGGCGATGATCGGAAAATTCACCGTCGTATTCTGCGTGTCGTTGATGTCGCCGATCCACTTTTTGTGCTGATCAACCGGATCAACGCTGATCGCGATCGGCTTCACGTTGCGCTTCGCAAACTCGCCCGAGAGCGCGGCAGTTTTGCCCAGCTCAGTCGTGCAAACCGGCGTGAAATCGGCGGGGTGCGAGAACAAAACCACCCAAGAATTACCGGCCCACTCATGAAAGTGGATCGTGCCTTCAGTGGAATCCTGCGTGAAATCGGGGGCGGTATCGCCGAGACGTAGTGTGGTCATGGGGTGCTTTCTGTTGAATGGGACTTCGCTATTTTGCGCCCGCCGCGCTCAATTGCAATGAGCAAATCGACGTGGATTCGTGAAATGCAGGGCTATGACTACGAGCGTCTTACGCCTCCTGTCGGCAGCGATGTCAATTCAATGTGGCGATATCAGGCGCTGATATTCCGGAGCTTCTACGGAACTACCGACCCACCCACGCCGTTTGCACCGCCGCCGGCACCGCCGCTGCCGGGCCCGCCGAGGGTTATGACCGGAGTATTTACGAGATTAACGGTACTGGTGCCCCCGCGAAAGACGCCAATCGAGGGTCCTCCCGAACCGCCGCCACCGCCGCCCCCTGCGCCGCCGTTGCCCCCCTTACCACCATCGCCGCCCGGGCCGATCTCAGATGTGCATACAAATGCACCGCCGCCGCCGTTGCCGCCCTGCCCCACGGCGCCACCGACACCGCCATCGCCGCCTTTGCCACCGTTGCCAGTGGTCAGCATACCCGCGCTCACGGTGACGGTGGCGTTGAAGAGGTAGACGGCGAACGATCCGCCGCCATAGGTACCAGCTTGACCCGCTGCGCCGCCACCGCCGCCGCCGCCGCCGCCACCACCGCCGTTGCCACCGCCGTTGTTGCAAAAAGCGCACGTCTGATTGCCGCCACCGCCGCCGCCGCCGCCGCCATTAGCCAGCCCGCCGCCCAACCCCGATGTTCCATTCGCGCCAACCCAGACCATTCCGGCATTGGCCAATGTGCTGGTACCGCCAACGCCAAACGCGCCGGTGGCTCCGTTGGCACCATTGGCACCGTTAGCGCCAGGCGTTCCAGGGTTAGCGCCGATACCGCCATTACCACCGGGGGTGCCTCCCGCGCCCATACCGCCTGCCGACGCGGGCGACCCGGCGACCGCGCTTTCCAGCCCACCCGCACCGCCACCAGGTAT
>JBDSYI010000283.1:0-11176 GCA_039925745.1 Casimicrobium sp.
ACGCCTGCTTTAGCCAGCATGTCTTTCGCTTTCGCTGTGTCGAAAGCGTACTCCTTCACAGCGTCGTTGTATGACCATAGCGTTGGAGGAATCAGATTCTTCGCGCCTTGACCCGCGCCCAGATACACATCCTTGATGATCGAGGCCTTATCAATCGCCATCGACAGCGCCTGACGGACTTCTTTCTTGTCAAACGGAGGTTTCTGCGTGTTGAACGCCCAATAGGCAATGTTCAAACCGGGCTGGTTGATCACGCGAAGCGTGCCGTCTTTCTGCATTTCCGGCAAATCGGCAGGACGCGGCGCGATCACGAAATGGCATTCACCCGCTTTAAGTTTGCTGTAGCGAGCCGTCGGGTCTGGCGTGATCGCAAAGACGAGATCGTCCACCAGCGCCTTTTCGCCCCAATAAGCCTTGTTGGCCTTGTAGCGAATGACCGCATCTTTTTGGTACGTAACAAACGAGAATGGCCCAGTGCCGACCGGTATTTGGTCGAACTGTTCTTTCTTGTTCGCTTTTGCCAAAAAGTCTGCATATTCCGCTGACTGGATGCTCGCAAAATCCATCGCGAGATTAGCAATCATAGTGACGTTAGTCTTCTTAAGCGTCATGCGAACGGTCATCGGATCAAGTTTTTCCAGCACAGCCAGATCGTCCTTGAGACCCATGTCCGCGAAATAGTCATATTTGCCGCCAGAGATTTTCGCGTACGGATGCGAGTCTTTCCACTGCCGCTCAAACGAGAACATAACGTCGTCTGCATTGAAGTCACGCGTTGGCTTAAAGCCATTCACGCCTGAGTGAAATTTGACGCCCTTGCGCAGCTTAAACGTGAACACCTTGCCGTCCGGCGACACCGTCCAGCTCTCGGCCAGACCTGGTTCAACCTGTGTACTGCCGCGAGCAAACTCAGTCAGCTTGTCATAAACGGGGCGCGCAGCGTCAAAGCTGGTCCCCGTCGTGTTAAGCGCTGGCGTGAAGTTCTCCGGCGAGCCTTCAGAGCAATAGACCAGCGTCTTTGCCACAGCCACCAGTGAACCGATCGACAGCGCGATTGCAGCAGCGAGTAGCGCGCTAACCTTTAGTATGCGGATTGTGCTCATGGCAGCCTCCAAATTTCGACTGGCGAAGCGTATCAGAGCGCGAGGCACAATAAATACAAATCTCGAAACACAGTCGACATTTGCCGGGTGTATTTCCGTGCAGGCTAAAAGGTAAAAAGCCCGCAGCTACGGGCCTTAAACAAAAAAGAAATCTGGCGGAGGATCGGGGATTCGAACCCCGGTTAGGCTATTAACCTAAACACGCTTTCCAGGCGTGCGACTTAAACCACTCATCCAACCCTCCGGTGAGCAACGCAAATTCTAGCGTGCTGCGCGAATTTGCCTCCGTCTTTTGCACGGCTTCGCACCCATGCCCGCGTTCGCCTTCAATTTCGCTTTATGCGAAAAGACATATGAAGTAATTTCGTTTGGAGTCGCTAGCGACATGCCCGCGCTGTCTAGCATCGTCGGCATGTCAGAGCTATTTACTTCCGCCGTTGCGCACATCCACCTGCCCGCTATTGGGTTCGCCATCGGCAGCATCATCGGCCTCACGGGCGTGGGTGGCGGTTCATTGATGACGCCGATCCTCGTTGGTGGTTTCGGCGTTCCACCGATGATTGCCGTCGGAACCGACCTTGTATTCGCAGCCGTTACCAAGTCGTTTGGCGCAGTCGCGCATTGGCGCGTGGGTAATGTCGCCAAGCGACTGCTGGCCGTCTTGATCACCGCTAGTCTGACCGGAGCCGCGTTGGCGTTCGCTGTGATTCATGAGCTGAGGCCTAACGTCGTCGCGCTCAACCGCGTGATCCGTTTCGCCCTCGGCGTAGCGTTAATCGGAACTGCGTCCGCACTGCTGATCCGGCCCTGGCTCATGCGAATACGCCGCGATCGGCCACCGCACGAGCCTAGCCAGGGCGTCTCAAACCAGCTTTGGCCGACTGTCGTGCTCGGAATGTCTATCGGCGCGGTCGTCACGCTCTCATCTGTGGGAGCCGGCGCGATCGGTGTCACGGCGTTGCTGTTACTGCACCCTACCCTGCCAGTCGCGCGTATCGTCGGCACTGACATCGCGTACGCTGTGCCGCTCACGGCCGCAGCGGGCCTCGCACATGCCAGCGTCGGTCACCTTGACGGCGATCTGCTGATCGGCCTCCTCATTGGCTCCGTGCCTGGAATTCTGGTCGGAGCGCGACTAGCCAAGCGAGTGCCTGAACTGGCAACCCGCAGCCTACTGGTTGCGACGCTCTCGATTGCTGGCGTCAAGCTGGTGGCCTGACTATGACTACGAAATCCGCGCTCGACTCAAACTTTTCTGGCAACCAGAGCAAGCCGTGGTATCAGCGGCCACGTGTGAACGACGTTCCCGAGGGATTCGCCGATTTGCTGGCCCTGACCAAGGCAGTGCTCAATACAGCGTCCCGGCATGCGCCGTGCGTCCTCGCGAGCAGTCTGTCTGCCGAGGACATGGTGCTATTTCATTTGATCGTGCGTGAACGATTGCCAATCCACACCTTCGCTCTCGATACCAATCGATTGCCCCAGGCCACGCTGACGCTGTGGCTTCACGCGGAAGCACATTACGGTCGCGATATTGAGCGTATCAATCCAGCACCCGATCATTTGCAAACGTTAACGGCAACGCAAACCAACAGCGCGATTTTCGAGAGCAAGACAGCGCGCGAACTTTGCTGCACCGTGCGCAAAACCGAGCCCCTGCGTCGAATGCTCGCAGACAAAACCGCGTGGGTTACAGGGCTACGCAAAGCGCAGAGCGCGGGACGCACACAGTTGGCACATCAGCAATGGGACGCGAGCTTCGGGCTGGAAAAATTCAACCCACTTGCCGACTGGTCCGATGCGGCGCTGTGGTACTTCATCGACCACGAAAGGATCCCGTTCAGCGCACTCTACGACAAGGGCTACGCCAGCATCGGCTGCGACCCGTGCACGCGCGCAATCCGCGCTGGTGAGCACTCGCGCGCGGGCCGCTGGTGGTGGGAAGCTGCTGCTGCCGCAAGCGGCAGTGCAACGGAGTGCGGCATTCACGTGGTCGCGCGCAATGCATCGACCCAACAACACAACAAGGCAACTGTATGACAGCCCGCGACGCATTTTTGAGCGCCCGCACTCCAGCCATCGGAGCTGATAAATCAGTGACCAACGACCATCTCGATTGGCTCGAAGACGAAGCCATGAGCATCCTGCGCGAAGTGCTCGGCGGCTTCGAACGTCCGGCAATTCTCTGCTCGTTTGGCAAGGATTCATTGGTAGTGTTGCATCTTGCAATGAAGGCGGCTGCCCCGGGCAAACTGCCGCTGCCGATTGTGCACATCGACACCGGTCACAACTTCCCTGAGGTCATCACTTTTCGCGAGCAGCTGGTCAAAAAGCATGACCTCAATCTGATCGTCGGTCAGCTTGATGATTCGATCAAAAAGGGCACGATACGCCTCGCGCATGAGCTTGAAAGCCGCAACCCGTATCAGACCATTACGCTCCTCGAAACCATCGAAGCCAACCGCTTCGACGCAATGGTCGGGGGCGCTCGACGTGACGAAGAAAAAGCCCGCGCCAAAGAGCGCGTTTTCTCGCATCGGGACAGCTTCGGCCAATGGCAACCGCGCGCGCAACGGCCCGAGCTCTGGAACCTCTATAACACGCGAATCGCGCAGGGCGAAAACTTCCGTGTCTTCCCAATCTCAAACTGGACAGAGCTTGATGTCTGGAACTACATCGCGCGGGAAGCGATTGAACTACCGTCGATTTATTACACGCATCGACGTGAAGTGATTGAAAGGAACGGATTGCTGGTTCCCGTGACTGGCATCACACCGCCACGTTCCGGCGAAATCGTGGTCACCAAGGAAGTTCGATTCCGCACAGTCGGTGATATTTCCTGCACCTGTCCGGTCGCGAGCACGGCTACGAATGCCGATGAAGTGATTCTCGAAACCATTGGCGCAACCGCCAGTGAGCGCGGTGCGACGCGTATGGATGATCGCGCCCACGATGCCGCGATGGAGCGGCGAAAAAAGGAAGGCTACTTTTAAGCCGTCCCGTAAGAAAATAAGAGCCCAAATGTCAAATCCCCATCACTACGCCATCTCCCGACCACTCCGCTTTATTACTTGCGGCAGCGTCGACGATGGCAAAAGCACCCTCATCGGACGCCTGCTCTACGACAGCAAAGCGCTGATGCTTGATCAGCTTGAATCGCTAGGCAAAGCGCGCGGTTCGCAAAGTAAACCAGGTCAATTAGACCTCTCGCTCGTCACCGACGGATTGGAGGCCGAGCGCGAGCAAGGTATCACCATTGATGTCGCTTATCGCTACTTCGCGACGCCAGAGCGCAAATTCATCATTGCCGACGCACCGGGTCATGAGCAGTACACGCGCAACATGGTTACCGGTGCATCGAAGTGCGACGCAGCGGTCGTGCTCGTTGATGTGACAAAGCTCGATTTTTCTCAGTCCGACATCGCGCTTTTGCCACAGACCAAACGTCATACGGCGCTCGCTGGATTACTCGGCCTGCAACACATCGTCGTCGCCGTCAACAAAATGGACGCGATAGCTTTTGACGCAACCAAATTCGACCGCGTGGTGACCGCATTTAGCACTCTGGCGGCGTCACTCAACATCAAACACTTCACCGCGATTCCGATGTCGGCACTTGATGGTGATGGCGTCGTTGCGCACACCGCTCGCAGCGCATGGTTTCAGGGTCTTGCGCTGCTGCCCTATCTCGAATCGCTGGTGCTTTCTGACGCTCACGAAACATCCGTTGCAGCCAGATCGCACATCGCCGTCCAGTGGGTCACTCGCGACGAGTCCGACGATCATCTGCGCTGGGTCACCGGCGATGTCGCCGAGGCCGCAATCAGCGTCGGCGACGCGATCTGCGTGTTCCCGAGCGGCGCAACAGCAGTCGTGGCAGCGCTGCACACCGGGCGCGGAGAGGCTACGATAGTGCGGCCGGGAGAAGCCGTGGCCATTCGATTTGATCGTCAGGTTGACGTAGCACGCGGCGACTGGATCATGTCCGGACGCGCGGGCGACACGCCCCTTACGCAACGCGCCCGCGCCACCCTGGCGTGGCTCGACAACGCGCCACTCACGCTAGGTCGCCGCTACATGGTCCGCCACGGAGCCCGCTGGCTTCCTGCACGTGTCGGCGCGATCACTTCCCGCCTCGATCTGGCAAGTGCCGAGTGGCGAGTAGATGGCGACGCAGAGGCATGCGTCAAGGCAAACGATCTGGTGCGCGTCGAAATCGAATTTGCACAAGCCCTACCGCTGGCACTGTTCTCCGAAAGCACTGCTAGAGGAGCGTTTGTATTCGTCGATCCAGCTACCAACGCGACCGCCGCAGCCGGGATGATTCGATAACAGCTTTCCGCTCTATCTGTTATTTTGTAGGGGCTAAAGCCTAAAAAATGCATAAGTCGATAATTGCTAATATTTGATGTCAGCCCCCGTACAGCGGTTAATTCATCACAAAGATGTATCGTCGCGCACTTGATTGTCGACACTGGTCACGAGACTCAATTTCTTCGTGCTCGACCTCATTTGGTCTGCACCCTGTGCCACGCTTGCCCAAGCGTCGTCGCGGCGGGTGCGACATGCCTCATCGTGAGCGCCAGCACCACAAACATCGCCAACAAAATCACCACGGGCCACACGCTGCGGCGTACGGCAGTGGATAGCCAGTCTGGGCGATTGGCGACATCGGCCCGCTTGTAAAGCCAGGTGCCCACGCCACCGTCAACAAGCAGTTCCGCGAAAAAAGTGGGCGCGCTGTACACCGCGTAAAACACGACCCCGAACACGGCGGCGGCGACTACGGCGATTGCGATCAGCAACACCACAAACTCTCCGTCACCATCGAAGTCAAACCCCCAGTCTCCGCCCGTCCCGCCACTACTTCTGCCGCCCGAAACGAATCCACTGCCCATGCCATCGGCTGGGCCCTCCGCAAACGATTCGCTGGCGCCACCGCCACCGAAGCGGCCGCCTCCTCCGCTCCAGGACGAGCCGCTCGAACTGGAGGAACTAGTCGACCCGCCTGAGCCGACGCCATCCGACCAGCCCCTTGACGAGTCATTACCGCGCACTGAATTGCGGGCAACGTTGGCGCGCTCTGCCGCCCGCACATTCTCCCTTCGCAACCACCAAACCCACACGCTAACGAGAATCAGGAATGCCGCCCAGCCCGCGAGCACGGCAAGTGGGTAGCGCACGATAGGCGCGCTCAGCCCAATGCGATGCAGTGTGATCGAGGTGATGAAGCCACAACCGATGGTTGAGGCGAGCATGAGCGACATCACAAATCGCGGCGAGCCGTGATCACGAAGCCATGTCAGCGCGCGTTGCCGGGGGTCGGTCCGCTGCATGCGAACGCCGTTGGCGTTAGAACTGGTTTTGGCACTGTGTTTGGAAATAGCCATACGAACGATCCTGAATTTGCTGACCCGCTTGAATTCCATGAGTCGGCGAAATTAAACAAGCTCGACTCAAAGAAAATGACTCGAACTTGTAAAAAGACGCAGATGCCGGTGTTATCGTGTCACGTCCTCCGCAGTTAGCATAGCCAACGCGGCCAACTTCCGGACGAACCTCGAAAGTTGTAAGGGTGAGCCCTGAGCCGCGTGCGGCTTAGCCAGAGCGCAATCGCATGACTAAATTCGCCAAGGAGCGCACGATTAAGATGCAAAACACCATCGCAAAATTGCCGCTGACCACCAGCACTGATCGCCGATCGTTTCTTCGCGCGACGACGCTTCTTGGCGGTGCGGTCGTCGGTGCCGCACCGATGGTCAGCGTGGCGAAATCGCCGATCTCGTTCCGCTGGCAGTCAACCTGGCCAGCGCGAGATATCTTCCACGAATACGCGCTGGATTTTGCCGACAAAGTAAACGCCATGTCGGGTGGCCGATTGAAGGTTGAAGTGTTGCCCGCCGGCGCTGTGGTGAAACCGTTTGATTTGATCGATGCCGTCTCGAAGGGCACGCTCGACGGCGGCCACGCTGTGCTCGCATACTGGTACGGCAAAAATTCTGCCATGGCGCTGTGGGGCTCCGGCCCTGCTTTCGGGATGGACGCCAACATGGTTCTGGCGTGGCATGAGTACGGTGGGGGCAAGGCTTTACTGGAAGAAATTTACAAAGGTCTCAACCTCAATGTCGTGTCGTTTCTGTACGGACCGATGCCGACACAACCACTTGGCTGGTTTAAAAAACAGATCACTAAAGTGGAGGATCTCAAGGGCTTGAAATTCCGCACGGTAGGTTTGTCAATCGAGCTGTTCACCGCGCTGGGAGCAACGGTCAACCCGCTGCCTGGCGGCGAAATTGTTGCCGCGCTCGATCGTGGTTTGCTTGATGCAGCCGAGTTCAATAACGCCACGTCAGACCGCCAACTTGGTTTCCCCGATGTAGCCAAAGTGTGCATGTTGCAGTCCTTTCATCAAAGTGCGGAGCAATTCGAAATCATCTTCAACAAAGCGAAGTTCAATTCACTGCCCGCTGATCTGAAAGCCCTCGTCAACGCGGCCGTACAGGCGTCTTCTGCTGAAATGAGCTGGAAGGCGATTGATCGCTATTCGGAGGACTACGCAGCAATGCAAATCGCCGACGTGAAGTTCTACAAAACGCCCGACGCGATTTTGCGTGCGCAGCTCACAGCCTGGGACGAAATCACGCAAAAAAAATCGACCGAGAATCCGCTATTTAAACGGGTGATGGATTCGATGGAGACTTTCGCCCGGCGCGCATGCCACTGGCAGAACGATACCAACGTCGATTTCAAGATGGCGTTTAATCACGCGTTGGCGAAGAAGCCGTAGCGGGGAGACGGCAGTTACAACGTTCATGCGACAGCGCTCATTCGACAGCGCAGACTCAACGACAGGTTGTCGTCACCGCATTTCGTCAAGCAACGAGACCGTTGACCGCGGCCTCGCTGGCAAAACGCGCCGCCAACTGCGGATGCAAAGCCGCCACACTTGAGCGTATCGCGTCGTCAATCGGTGTCGTCGACGAGAGCCATGCGCGATGCGCTGAGTCAGTCACCAGTTGATGCGGTCGCTGCCACAAATACGCCATCTCGGCGAGTTCGCGCCACATTGGCCAGACCAGACCGACGGCTCGAATCAGCGGCCAGGGCAATCGGGCGACATTGACCGGAGCGCCCACGGCGCCTTCAATCGAAGCCTTGAGTTCATGGCCGGTCAGGGTGTGCCCGGTGAAGTGAATGCACTCAAAGCGGCCGAGCGCTGCCCGCGCCTCGGCCACGCGAACGAACGTTTGCGCCAGATCGGGCACGTAGGCCCATGCATGTGGCCGATCAAGCGGCCCGGGATAGGTGAGCTTTCCTTTCAATAAATCCCTGGCAATGGCCTGATCGAACCAGCTTCCGGCGTTGCAACCGAAGAAGTCCCCTGCGCGAATCACGATGGCTTGCGTGCCTGCTTTCGTAGCCGCAAGAATGGCCTGCTCCATCGTGATGCGAATGCGGCCTTTGCGCGTTTGAGCGAGTTGCGGCGTGTCGCTTCGCAGCGGTTCAGGCATGTCAGCGCCATAGTTGTAGACGTTGCCCGGGAACATCAGCGTTGCGCCCAGCGTTTGCGTGATTTCGATGGCGGCGCGATTGAGCGCTTCGGCCTCAGTGGCCCAGCGTGTGTAAATCGGATTGGTCGCATTGATGACGACATCGATCCTGCGTGCGCTGGCGTTCGCGGCGTTAACGATTCCGCCGACGTCGCGCACGTCAGCCGCAATGAGGTGGGTCATGTCGCGTCCGGGCGTTGCTCTTGCCTGCTTCAGCACACGCCACCTGGCACTGGTAAATGCGTCGGAAAGCGCAGAACCCAGTCTGCCTTTCGCGCCAAGAATCAGCACTGTGGATTTCGATTGCACTTGCATTTCAAACACTCCAGAAAAATGCGGCGAACCGCGATGGAGTGAATTGTTCGTACTTGCCCGAGATAAAACAATTCCATAGCATGGCTTATCAGCTATGCATTTATGAATACACGAACACCAAATGTCAAAAATACAAGCAAAAACCGCCTTCGATTTCGATTGGGCGCTGATGCGCTCCTTCCTCGCCGTGCTCGACGCGGGCAGCCTGTTAGGCGCAGCGCGACGATTGCGGCAATCGCAGCCAACGCTCGGTCGGCACATTCAGGTGCTGGAGGGTCAACTTGGCACCGCGCTGTTCGAACGTACTGGGCGGGGACTAACGCCAACCCTCGCTGCACGAGAGATCGCCGAACATGCCCGCACCATGCAGGGAGCAGCCGACGCATTGCAACGTGAACTGTCGCATAGCAGCGGCGACTTGAAGGGCACCGTACGCGTCACCGCCAGCCAAACGGTTGCGACTTACGTGCTGCCCAAACTCATCGCGAAATTGCGCGATGAGACGCCAGAAATTCAAATTGAACTCGTCGCCAGCGATCAGGTTAAAAATCTGCTGCGGCGCGAGGCAGACATCGCGCTGCGCATGGTGCGGCCCGCGCAAGACAGTCTGATCACCCGCAAAATCGCCGAAATTTCGCTCGGCACCTACGCCAGCGCGAAGTATTTAAGCCTACATCGCGCACCAATCGACGTGGCGGAGCTACTGAATCACCAACTCATCGGATACGATCAGGACACGACGATTCTGCAAGGATTTCGCGCATTCGGTGAGACGATTAGTCGCGACAATTTCTGCTTCCGAACGGACGACAACATCGTGCAATGGGAGGCACTGCGCGCCGGTTTCGGCATCGGATTTGTCGCCGACTATGTCGCAAAAACAGATGTCACAGTGACGCGTGTGTTGCCTGAGCTCAACATACCGAACTTGCCAATCTGGCTAACAACGCATCGTGAAATTCACGGTAACCCACGTATTCGCCGTGTTTATGACTTTCTGGCGGACGAGATATCCACTGTGGTTTCTGTGCTTCACAGCTAGCGGCTTCTCGCTAGCGTCTACCGGAGTTGGGTGACAATAAAGCGACAAGTCGACTTTCAGCGATATACCTACTTTCCCCTAATGAAATGGTCGTTTCAAGAAAAAGCTGTATTGGCAATTCGCCGTTTTCACAAAAATAAAATAGAACTACCGTATTGTTGGCGGGAAACATCTGGTAGAAATCCGATATCTGACCGGCGCTCGATCACAAGTCAACACGCCAAAAGATAGCGACGCTCGCTGACCGCGCGACACTTGGGGTGTATTTGCAGTGCCGCGAGGGTTGGGAATGTCGTTGCACTCAACAATAAATCGCGCAACACGCGCTTCACGTCGAGCCATTCATGTCAACGTCTACCTTCGATACTGCTGCCTTGTGGAGCGCCACGACGCTCGCCACTGATCAGAACAAAATCGGGGCCGCAGGCCTTTCGGTTCGACAGAGGAAGCTGCTGACGCTTTTGTCGCAGCCGATGTCAGTTTCACAACTCGCCAGCAGCATCGCGCTGCCCATCGAAGAGGTGCACGTGGCGCTGGATCGTTTCGCCAAGCTTGGTCTCGCGCAATCCGGCGAGCCCGTGCCGCTTGACCCCATGCAACTGCGCGCAGCATCGAACGTCAGCGCGGGCGGCACCGACTCGCCGTCCCGCATGCCGATGATGATCGGCATTGCCATCGCGGTGCTTGCGCTGGTGGCAGCAGCAGCGTGGATGTTGCGAGGAGGCTCATCGGGCAACTCTCCCGTGCCAGCAAAAGTTGCGTCTAGCGCAACGGCAGCGAAAGCGCCCACGCCGACCGGCTCTGCCGACTCTGCTGATACCGTCCTGCCAAAAGGCGCGGCTGTCGCACCCGCGCCGACCGCCCCTGCGGTTGCGCCAGCAGCAACGCCTGCGCAAGTCGCTGCCGCACAGCCCAACACCGCTGCGACGCGCGCCGCAGCTGCAGCGGTGCTCGCAGCCGCTGCGCCAGCGAAGCTGGCGGCAACACCACCTGCGGCAGCGCCCCCAGTCGCAGCCACCGCCAAACCTCCGACTCAAGCCGCACCCACCGGCACAGCACCCGTCGCTGCGACCGTTAGCGCACCGACCCTCACGCCAGTCCCAACTCCAGCGGCAACGCCTGCACCGGTTACCGCTGCGCCTGCTACCGCTGCGGTTACTGTGGCT
>JBDSYI010000284.1:0-5123 GCA_039925745.1 Casimicrobium sp.
GCTGTAGTTGAGGTTGGCGAAAATGCGCCAGTAACGACGTTTTGCGCGCTAACGGCGGCAGAAGCAGCCATAGCTAAAAATGCAATGCAATTTCTTGCACGAGTTTTGAAGGCGGTAATTGTCATGATTGTCCCGTAATCTAAAAACTGGTTCCGCAACGTGAGTTCACGTTGGCTCGGATCTGTGCTGCTGTAGTAAATGTCGCAGAGCCCGGAAGATTGACAGAGCTGAGTAGGGACGCGTCTGGCACGCCCAACATTAAACGAATCAAGATGAGACCATCGACGAAGGCTTGTTGCGAATTACTTCCGTCTATGTCGTACGCGTTGGCAGCGATTCCATTGGCAATGAATTGTTCAACGGAGACCGGAGCTCCGGGCTGGGCACGAGGTCCATTAAATGTTATTGATGTCAACAACGCTGCGCCGCGAACGCCAGCCATATAACGGAAAATTGCGACAGCGTCTTTGAACGGCTGACGTGCGCCATCTCCGTCGACATCAAGATCGCAGGTGGGCGCGGGCGCCCCATTAATCGTGAACGACTTATTCGCAAATCCAAAGCCCGAAGCAGGTGCGTACGAGAAATTACCTTCGCTGTCGAACAATACGGTGGAGGTGCATGTGCCAGCGCTTGTGCAGCCCGGCGCCATCGTCGCGGTGACTTTGAACAGCTTTTGCCCGGGGGCCGCAGCCGTACCGGCTGCGGTGTCAGTATTGATCGCACCCGGGTTCAGGCAGGTGGGGTTCGCGCCGCCAGCCGTGGTGTCGGCCAGATCGGGCCAGCCAACGGCGCCGGACGCGCGAACGGAGGTATCAACCCAGCCCATGACGGCTTGGGCGGTAGTAGCAGTGAGGGGCTGAACCTGCGCGGCAGCGATGCGGCACTTGGTGTATTCCTCAGAAATGGTGAGGTTGGTCAAATGCGCTGGGTTGTACTTGACCTTCAGACCCAAGCCACTTTCCGGGCCCGCTGAGTCGTCGGTGTACATACCGTAGAAGGTGAAGGTTGATCCCGCAGGCACTGCTAGCGTGGTGCTTTCGATCGAAGCCCCACCGGCAGTCAGCGTGGGCTTAACAGTTTGCGTGGCATGAACCGACGCGCTGAGCGCTAACAAACCAAGTGCGGTAGCTAAGCCACAGGCTCCGAGTCGTTGCTGCGATTGTTTAAAAATCATTGTTCACACCCTTTCAATTTGTCGAATATATCTAACAGTTCGCAAAATAGGAAGCTACCTATTCGCTCTTAACGGCTTCTTCACGCACTGTTGCTAAACCCACGAAACCTGATGCACTGCCAACACGCGCTTCAAGTCGCCCCCGAATCATGTTGGAAAAGGTTTATTCCCCGAATACTAACCGTCAACCATGTCAATGTCATATTTACTTGCTTTTACCCTGTGTGGCAATTGGCATTACGCAAGGACGTAATTTGGACTGCAAACCGGACAGCGATATGGCGCAGTTACGATATAGCTTTTTTATAAAAACGCGGCGGTACGGGGGTCAGCGACAAATAGGTGCCAAAGTCGACTAGTTAGAAATTTGATAGTTAGTTCCTGCCTATACGTCGTTTCACGCCGAAGCTGTTACATGAATTTAAAACTGCCATGTCCTATTTATTCGCGCAGTTTCCCATTGCCGGAAGGTTAACCGAAGAATGCATCTTTCTTCCTACTGATTCGAGTGGGATTGTGGTTAATTGTGAAACCACCAGGTTCGACGTTCAATCCCATTGCAAACCGACATCGTGCCGTGTGCCCTCTTCAGTCATCCAAATCTGATTTGTCAGTGCGGACTAAAACAGGATGGCGTGTTGCGACAACAATCACCGCAAATGCCGTTCTGACAGCTTAGCCGGTCACCGTAGTGCCCTATCGTGCTTAGCGATGCCGTTTAGGCAATCACAGCTGGCATCGTATCGCCCGCGCCCAACGAGCACTGCATTAGATTCGTGTCGAGCCAGCGATCAAATTTCCAGCCCGTCGATTGCAGCGTGCCGATGTGGCGAAATCCCAACGCGTTGTGCAGCCCCAGAGATCCCGTGTTTGCTGAGTCGCCGATCACCGCGATCATTTGACGGGCACCCGCCATTTCGCAGCGCGCTAAAAGCTCAACCATCAACAATCGCGCGATTCCTCCCCGCCGAACCTCTGGATGAACATAGACCGAATTCTCGACGCTGTAGCGGTACGCTGGACGCGGGCGAAACCAGTTGGCGTAGGCGTAGCCCATGACCTGTCCGTCAACCTCCGCGACCAGATAAGGCAAACCCTTGGCGACTACGTCGGTATGTCGCCTGAACATTTCGGCAAGATTGGGGGCTTCCAGCTCGAAGCTGCTGGTGCCATGCGTCACCCAGTGGGCGTAAATCGCCTGAATAGCAGGAAGGTCAGCCTCAACGGCGCTACGCAACAGCATCAACAGGCATCCAGAATGGGGGAACTGAAAGTGTATTCGCAGCGCGCAAAGAGCGTTCGCGCACAGACCGTTTGCGATCAGTTGTTGTACGCTGTAAGCAACTCGGCGCATGGCCGACTCAGATTAAAACAGCAGATACAGCGCGGAGGTTCGAATTGGTGCGGATACTTTTACTGTCGAACGACCCGACGACGTTAGCGCTTATGCGCGCTGCGAGCGATGCGTTTGAGTCAACGCTAGACGCATTTAGCGATGCGACCGATCTCACCCGAAAACTCAACAAGCAAACAGAGGCTGATTCGCTGATCGTCATGCTGGATCTGCCGACCGTCGCGCTCGCAGGTCTGCGCGTAGCGAACCTGTGTGCCAGCGTGAAGCGGATCGATGCCACAGCCAAAATCGGGCTGATCGCGTCGGCAACCCATCACGTCGTGGCCGCTGCTGACGAATGGGCGACACAAGCCGGTGCAGATGTCATTGTCGGGCAGGTTAACGCGGCGCGCTGGGCCGCGACCGGAGAGCGATTGCTGAGCGTGCTCCTCAATGGCGACGAGCGTGTGGCGGCAGCGAGTCGTCGCGTCAAGCCTTACTTGCGGGTTGCCATGCATGCGACGGGAGCAAATACCAGCACCGTCCACGCTCGTCTGATTGCCGACGCAGAGGCAGATGGGCTTGATCTGACTGCGCTCGCTTTTCGTATGCAACGTTCGGGGGGCGTCAACATCGCTGACCGGCGCTATCGTCTGCGGATTTATCCCGATTGTTTTGTGGCGGATGAAGGCGTTACCTGGCTTGAACGTGGACTGGCGGTGCCAAGACAAAAGGCTATCGCGGTTGGGCAGGCGCTGCAGGCAGCGGGATTGATTTATCACGTCGCACGTGAGCAACCCTTTAGTGACGAATCACTGTTCTTTCGCGTCGCCCAGATTCCGTCCCGCTGGGACGTGGAGGCGTTCTATGCGCTGGCGCGTAGCAGTTCTGGCTTTGACGTGAAGGATCGCAGCTATCGCGGCACGCTGCATTCCCGTTGTTTTGTCGGCTCCGAAGCCGTTGAGTGGATGCAGGCTCAGGGGCACACAGTCAACGAGGCGCTTAGCATGGGTCAGCAGATGGTGGATCTGTCGCTCATTCATCACGTCGTCGACGAGCACCCGTTCAAAAACGAAAACCTGTTCTACCGGTTTTATCGCGACGAGTGATCTGACGCTCCCTTGTGCGGCCAAGTCAACGGTCAGCGCACCGCTGAATTCAGCGTAACAATCGGCAGCATCACGGCGAGCACCAGCACCAACACCACGCCCCCGAGCACGAGGATCATCACCGGCTCCACCAGCGCAGCAAACCACTGCAAGCGACGCTCAAGCGCCTGTCGCTTGAGGTGGGCCGCCTTGCCGAATGCTGGCGCGATTCCACCGACTGCTTCACCCTGGCGCAATAACTCGAGCGACATACCGTCCAATGCTTCGTTATCAGCAAACGCGCTGGCGACGCTTTGCCCTCGTTCCAGACCCAGCCGCGCGGCGTCGAGCCGTCGCGCATTACCGGGGAATCGTGCCGTTTTCGCGGCGGCGCTGATGGCGCGCGGAAGTGGGACGGCGCTCTCAGCCAGCATTGCGAGCGTCGTGAGCACCCGAACCTCGTCAGCACTCTGAGCGAGCGGTCCGAGCAGCGGCAACTTTTGCAGCAATGCGAGCCCTCGATCGCGCAGTGGCCCGCGCAGCGACCAAAGAAAAAAGACCATCAACGCGCCCAGTAACAACGCCAGCCAGAGCCCGTAGCTACGCATGAACGTTGCAAGCGCCAGGAGCGTGCGCGTGAGCCACGGTAGCGCCTGCTTGGTCTGCGCGAACGCCGCAACAATTTGCGGCATCACAAACACCAGCAACGCGACGATTACGCCAAGCGCTACGATGCCCACCAGCGCCGGATAGACAAGCGCGCCGATCAGCTTGCCGCGCAGCGCATCCCGATCTTCAAAATAGTCCGCAAGGCGCGACAGGACTCGGGCCAGATCACCTGCTTCGGCACCGGCGACAACGACTTGTCGCTCAACGTTCGGCAGCAATTTTGGCGCGCGATCAAACGCCGTTGCGATGGGGTCACCCGAGCTCAGCGCAGCATGAACAGCAGCGAGTTCGATGGCGACGCTGTCGACGCTCGTGTTTGCAGCAACTGACGCCAGAGCATTTGGCAGGGTCACGCCACCGTCGATGAGGCCCGACAGTTGTCGCACCGCGAGCGCACGATCGCCCGCGCTGATGCGCGAGGCGCGGCGCGAAGGCGTTGCGGCGGCGAGTTGCGAAAGGGCCACGACGGTCAGTCCGCGTGCGGCAAGCGCTTTTAACGCAGCTCGCTCATCGCTTGCCACGATCTCACCTTGTTCGCGAACCCCGGATTCGCCTACGGCTTCAAATGCAAACCGCATATTCGCTATGCAGAAAGACACATGGGCACGGTCACAGCGTCACCACGCGCAACACTTCACTTAACGAGGTCGCACCGGATTGCAAATGGCGCGTAGCGTCGGTCGCCAGCGCGGGCCATCCAGACGCCGTCGCCGATGCTTCCAGCGTAGTGTCAGGTACCCGTGCGTGTATCGCCTGCGCGATGTCGGTGGTGACGGGCAACCAGCGATACAGCCCCATGCGCCCACGGTAGCCGGTGTGACTACATTGATCGCAACCCGTTGCTTCGTAGAGCTCA
>JBDSYI010000285.1:0-7194 GCA_039925745.1 Casimicrobium sp.
ATGACATTCGCACCGGGCATGTCGCCGCTTTGCGATCGTCAACAGTACCGCAACGCACCACGTTGATGAAGCTCTCCGAGCTCTCGGTGCTGTGGGACTACATCAATCGCGCTATGCCGTGGAACGCGCCGAAAAGTTTGTCGACCGACGAGGTTTACGCGGTCGTCGCCTACATCCTCAATTTGGGTGGCATCGTGCCGAATGACTATGTGCTCTCGAACAAGAACATGCAGGCCACACAAAACTTGCTGCCGAACCGCAATGGCAAAACACGCGACCACGGCCTGTGGGAACTGGGCGCAAAGCCCGATGTTCAGGGTTCAACATGCATGACAAACTGCACGCCCAAAGTCGCGATCAGTAGCCATCTGCCCGATTTTGCTCGCAATGCGCATGGCGACATCGAGACGCAAAATCGCATGCTGGGTGGTGTGCGTGGAATCGACACATTGCATCCGGCGCCGACTGCATTTGTCACGCTGGCAGCACGCGCAGCCAATAAAGTGCACGCCGTGGCACCCGCCGCGACAGGTGCGAAAGATCCGGCCAAGCTTGCCGCGCAGCATGCGTGTCTGGCCTGTCACGGCATATCCTCCAAAATAGTTGGCCCATCATTTCTGGACGTGCATAAAAAATACGCACTGCAGAAGGCCGACGCGGTCAGGCTCCTGACGGTGCGCATCAAATCTGGTGGATCTGGCGCGTGGGGCAGCGTTCCCATGCCAGCGCAGGATCATGTGCCAGAAGCAGACATCCGTGCGATTGCCGAGTGGATTGCAGAAGGAAAGTTTCAGTAACGCAACCGTGCTTCGGGTTAACCGAAGTTGTGTACGCAGGTTAAACCTTAAAATGTTTTCATTCACCATAGAACCGGAGGGTCACCCAGTGACAACTATTAACAACAGGCGCCGCGTTGCGCTTAAATCGGGTGGCTCGCTCGCAGTCATCGCCGCTGCGATCAGCGCGGGCCTTCTGCCAGCGTCTGCATTTGCAGAATGGAACAAAGCGGCCTTCGAAGCCAAGAACATGAACGATGTTCTGAAAGCTATGGGCGGGACGACCGCTGAGAAATCCGGCGACATCGTCATTACGGCACCGGACATCGCCGAAAATGGCGCGGTGGTGCCCATCGCCGTTGCGAGCAAACTGGCTAACACGCAATCGATCGCAATCCTCGTGGAAAAAAATCCATCGAGTCTTGCTGCGGAATTTGACATTCTGCCCGGTACCGAGCCGAACGTTGGAACGCGCGTGAAAATGGGACAAAGCTCGAACATTCACGCGGTAGTGAAAGCGGGCGGCAAATATTACGTCGCGACCAAAGAAGTGAAAGTAACCCTCGGTGGCTGCGGCGGCTAAGTCGAAGCGGCTGCAAGGCTGTGATGCTTCGTCAGCCGCTCGCTTGTGTACTTTCGTACACGGCGCGAACAGCTTCCTCGCCTGACAGCCTTTCGCGCGCTTCTTAAAATTTATTACTCGGTGCTGAAGCATCGAAGAGGAGATAGTTATGGCAGATCCGATGCGCATTCGCGCACAACTTAAAGGTGACGTGACTGAAGTTCGCGTTTTGATGGCTCACGTGATGGAGACCGGGCAGCGAAAAGATTCGGCCGGCAAAGTAGTTCCGGCATTTCACATTCAGGACGTGACGGCAACGTGGAATGGCAAGCCGGTTCTCGCCGCACAGTTTGGTCCCGCCGTGTCGCAAAACCCGGTGATGAATTTCAGCTTTAAAGGTGGAGCGAAGGGCGACAAAGTCGTCGTTAGCTGGACTGATACCAAGGGCGACAAGCGAACTGACGAAGCCGTCATTTCGTAGTTCGTTTTGACTCACGGCGGCGAGACCGCCGTTTTGCTTTTTAAGGAGGGGACATGAAACAACATAAGCTGACTGCCGCGTTTCTGGTAGCGACCGCATTGACGGCCTTGTCCGTGCAACCCGCGCTGGCACAGGACCAGGATGACTCACTAAAACAGATTGAGCGTTATCGCGAGATGATTGCCGATGGCAATCCGGCCGAACTCGTCGAAGTGCGTGGTGAGGCGCTCTGGAAACAAAAGCGCGGCCCCAAGAATGCTTCGCTTGAGGCCTGTGACCTTGGATTAGGACCGGGCAAAGTCGCTGGCGTCAACGCCGTCCTGCCACGCTACTTCCCCGACGTGGATCGCGTGATGGACCTTGAAAATCGCATCATTCATTGTGAGATCACCCTGCAGGGCTTCACCATGGCTGAGCTGACCAAGCGCCCCCATTCCCTGAGCGCGTCTGAGCGACAAACTGATCACGAGGCGTTGACGGTCTACGTGGTGGGGCAATCGCGCGGTGCCAAAGTGAACCTGCCGCAGTCGCATCCGAAAGAGCGTGAGGCTTTTCTGCGCGGTGAAAAAATGTTCTTCTTTAAAGGTGGACCATACGATTTCGCTTGCGCGACGTGTCACGGTGTGGATGGTCAGCGAATCCGTTTGCAGGAATTGCCTAATTTCCAGAAAACTGAGAACGCGCAGCGTGCGTTCACCACATGGCCCGCTTATCGCGTGAGCCAGGGGGCCGTGCGCACGATGCAATGGCGTTTGCTGGACTGTTTCCGCCAGCAGCGCATGCCGGAGATGAAGTTTCTGTCAGAGGCATCGATCGATCTCATTACCTACATGGGCGTGAAGGCCAAAGACGGCACGATGGACGCACCGGCCATCAAGCGCTGATCGTGTCAAAAAGGAAAATCACCATGAACAAGAAAATTGTGATCGCATGTGGCGCGGTATTTGTCTCCGTCGCCGTCCTCGCTGGCTGCGTAGCGATGGTTGAAGCGCCTGCGGCCAAAGCGCCGACAGACGCCGAAATCGTCAGCCTGCTAAAGAGCTCGTTTAAAGAATCGCCATCGGCCAAGCTGGATCGTCTGGATCAATCGCCGTTGCAGCAAGCGTGTACGGAGGCCTCACGGAGCGGCAAACCGCTGGATGAAAAGGTGCGCGAAAAGCTACAAGCTGCCGCGCTCGCAAGTGTCAAGTTTCCGACGGATGGTAAATACATCGGCGACTGGAAAAAAGGCGAAGCTATCGCTCAAAATGGGCGTGGCTTGCAGTATTCCGACGCTCCGGGCGCGGTCGCTGGTGGCAATTGCTACGCCTGCCATCAGATCGACAAAAAGGAAATTGCCTACGGCAATATCGGTCCGTCGCTCACCGGTTACGGCAAGCTGCGCGGTCAATCCGAACCGATCGTCAAATACACCTGGACGCGCATCTGGAACAGTCATTCGTTCAATGCTTGCGCCAACATGCCAAGGTTTGGCGATGCAGGGATTTTGACGGAAGCGCAGATTAAAGATGTGATGGCGTTGTTGCTTGATCCTGCGTCACCTGTTAATAATTGATTGACTCTTCCCCTCACTCGACGCGCATGCGCGGTAAAGTGAGGGCGCAATGGTTAGTCCAAAGATTTTGGCGTGTTCAACCACCGTTAGACTTGAGCCCATCAAAGCGCTCTGGCAAATGGCAGCGTTCGGAAATCCCACGTGCGCATTCATGCCTCGTGGCACTGCCCATCTTTTGGCGAAGCAGAAAAAAACCTCATGCCATCGGGAACCCCGATTTGGCCAAATTCGTCACATGGTTCGACGAACTCACCACGAACGGGGCAATGAACTTCATTCCCGTAGTCGCGGGAATGACCAGGAAAAGTAGTTATGCAACGACGTGAATTCTTAAACTTGCTGGCCATCGCCGCCGCCGCTGGCGCTGTGCTAGACAGCAAGGGCTTGTTGGCGGCCACACCGTCCGCAGTGGATAAGTTCTACAACTTGCCAAGTTTCGGCAATGTTCACTTTCTGCACATGACCGATTGCCATGCGCAGTTGAAGCCGATTTATTTCCGCGAACCGCGCGTGAATTTGGGCTTTGGTTCTGCGCTGAATCAGCCACCGCATTTGGTCGGCGAACATTTGCTCAAGGCGTTCAACATTCGCCGTGGCGGTCGCGACGCCCACGCCTTCAGCTTTATCGAATTTGAGGCGGGCGCAAAGGCGTACGGCAAAGTGGGCGGCTTTGCGCATATGGCCACCTTGGTCAAGCAGCTCAAGGCGTCGCGGCCTGGCGCGCTTCTGCTCGATGGCGGTGATACCTGGCAGGGTTCGGCAACCGCCTTGTGGACAGACGGTCAGGACATGGTGGACGCTTGTCTGGCGCTGGGTGTGGACGTGATGACTGGGCATTGGGAGTTCACACTGGGCGCGAAACGCGTCCAGGAAATCGTCGGGAAAGATTTCAAAGGCAAGGTTGATTTCCTCGCGCAAAACGTCAAAACGAGCGACTTTGAAGACCTTGTTTTCAAGCCGTACACGATGAAAGAAATGAACGGCGTGCCCGTCGCCATCATCGGGCAGGCGTTTCCTTACACGCCGATCGCCAACCCGCGTTACATGACCCCAGACTGGACCTTCGGCATTCGTGAGTCTGACATGCAAAAGACGGTCGACGAGGCGCGTGCGAAAGGTGCCAAAGTCGTTGTCCTGCTCTCGCATAACGGGATGGACGTCGACCTGAAGCTGGCGTCGCGCGTGCGTGGCATCGACGCGATTCTGGGCGGGCATACACATGACGGTGTGCCAAACGCAATTCCAGTGAAAAACCCCGGCGGCACGACGCTGGTGACCAACGCTGGATCAAACAGCAAGTTTCTGGGCGTGCTGGACTTCGATGTAAAGGAGGGCTCGGTTAAAGACTTCCGCTACAAGCTACTCCCTATTTTTTCGAACCTCATTCCGGCCGATCCGGAGATGAACGACTTGATCACGAAGATCCGTGCGCCGTTCGAAGCCGACCTAGGCGAGCGGCTTGCGACGACGGATGCCATGCTGTATCGGCGCGGCAATTTCAACGGCAGTTTCGATCAGCTCATTCTTGATGCGCTGATGGAATCGAAGAACACCGAAATCGCGTTTTCACCGGGCTTTCGCTGGGGCACAACGTTGCTCTCGGGGCAAGTCATCACGCGCGAACACCTGATGGATCAAACGGCGATCTCTTATCCGTATGTAACGGTCAACGACATGACTGGCGAGATGATCAAGACGGTGCTTGAGGACGTTGCGGACAACCTGTTCAATCCCGATCCCTACTATCAGCAGGGTGGAGACATGGTGCGCGTGGGCGGTTTGCAATACACGATTGATCCGCTGGCCGCGCAGGGTCGACGCATCACAGACATGCGCCTTAAAGGACAGCTGATCGAGGCCTCGAAGACCTACAAAGTTGCGGGCTGGGCGCCCGTAAGCGAGGCTGCTCGCGACGCTGCGGTAGCAAACAGAAGCGAGGCCATCTGGCACGTGGTGGAAGCGTGGCTCAAATCGAAAAAACGCGTCACTGCCCGACGACTCAACACGCCACGCATTCTGAATGCGGTCGGCAATCAGGGTATGGTGTAGTGATGAGAATGCCGTCCCTAGCATCAGCTTTATTCTGCAAGTCATATTTAATGGGGGCTAAACACAGAAATTGGCAATTGTCGACAATGGCCCATTTGGGCATTTCGCCCCGGTGCAGTCGTCATTCTGTGAAAAAGTTGTATCTATGAATCGTCGCTCATTCGCACAGGCAATCGCCCTAACATTGGTGTCTCCGCTCATCGCCTACGACGCACAGGCAGCAGCGGTGGGCGACGTCATGGTCGTGCCCGCCACCACGCTGATTGACGGCACGGTGCGCGCACCCGACTATTGGCGCGGCAAAGTCGTCATAGTCGAGCGATTCGCAACCTGGTGCCCGTTCTGCAAAGTGCAAAACCCGAAGCTCGAGAAACTGCTCCGCGCCAACCAGTCAAAGGGCCTGGAAGTGCTCGCGCTGTCAGTCGACAAGAACGCAGCCGAAGTGCCGAAATACATGAAAACGCACGGCTACACGTTCAATGCCGCGATGATGACGCCTGAGTGGCAACGTGTGTTGGGTGATATCAAAGGCCTGCCCGTGATCTGGGTGATCGGTCGCGACGGCAAGCTCAAACAGGTCGAAGTCGGCGAATTGCTCGATGAGGACGTCGCAGAATTGGCGCGCTGGTTATAATTTAAAGCTGCACTCAGCCGGGGTGGCGGAATTGGTAGACGCAGTGGATTCAAAATCCACCGTTGGTGACATCGTGCGGGTTCGAGTCCCGCCCTCGGTACCAACAGCGCCATGAGCGCTGTTGGGTCAAATGTGAACAGCCCAACGCTCCAACCTCATGCCGGTTGATGAGCACCACCCACGTGCCGAATGCGCTGTTGGGTCAAATGTGAACAGCCCAACGCTCCAACCTCATGCCGGTTGATGAGCACCACCCACGTGCCGAATGCGCTGTTGGGTCAAATGTGAACAGCCCAACGCTCCAACCTCATGCCGGTCGATGAGCGCAACCGACGGGCCGAATTCGCTGTTGGGTCAAATGTGAACAGCCCAACGCTCCCGCCGCATGTCGGTCGATGAGCGCAACCAACGTGGCGAATGTGCTGTTGGGTCAAATGTGAACAGTCCATCGCGCCAGTCTCATGCCGGTTGCTAAAACGTCCCAATCGGCAACTAATCTGCGCTTGGCGGCGTCCGAACGGTCGTTCGTCGCACGCAAGATGCATTTGGCATTAGCTTCTTCGACACTGTGGTCTATCGAATGCGGCACTCAGCCACGCAACAGGAAAAAGCTATGCAACACTCATCTTCATCGAACCCATCGGTGCGCGTACGCTGTGCAGTCGGCACCGCTGCGGTGTTGCTAGCGCTGACCACAATGCCCACAGTGACCGCGCAAACTACCAACACTCTGACGCCGCCACCAGCGCTGACGACAGCCGTCGTAGCGGCTAAAACCGCAAGCGCGCCTGCAACTGGAAAAACCTTCGCGCTGGTGTCGGCCGTGGGTGATCAGTTTCAAATGGTGCGACAAAAGGAGGAGGTCGGTTCACATCTGGAAAATTTCACGCGCCAATCGTTGACTGTGCCGGACCAGGCACTCAATCACGCCGTATTGCGCGGACTGGATCGTGCGGTCGCAGCGGAGTATCCGGATTCCAATCGCGTCTTCCTTGCCGTGCGCTCGGACGCAACAATTCAGGCGGCATTGCCGCAGGATCGCGAGGCGTTGACCATGAAGCGGGTGCTCGCTTTGATGGAAGTCAACCCTGCGCGAAAGGATTGGGATCAGATCATCGTGGTCGTGCCAAAGTGGCT
>JBDSYI010000286.1:0-4214 GCA_039925745.1 Casimicrobium sp.
GGTAAACAACATCATTCCCGACTGGAACGACCTCGTTTATCGCGGCCACTGGAAGCAGGCGCTGGACACGTTGCACAGCACCAACAACTTCCCGGAATTCACCGGTCGTGTCTGCCCCGCGCCGTGCGAGGCGGCGTGTACGTTGAACATCAACAACGATGCCGTTGGCATCAAGTCGATTGAGCATTTCATCATCGACAAAGGCTGGGAATCGGGCTGGGTCACGCCTCAAATCGCCACGAATAAAACCGGCAAAACCGTTGCCGTTGTCGGCTCTGGCCCTGCTGGTATGGCCGCTGCACAGCAACTCGCCCGGGCAGGGCACGCTGTCACCGTGTTTGAAAAATCAGATCGCATCGGTGGCCTGCTGCGCTACGGTATTCCTGATTTCAAAATGGAGAAGTCCCACATCGATCGCCGTGTTACGCAGATGGAAGCCGAGGGCGTAACCTTTAAAACCAGCGTGATGGTGGGCGATGGTGAACTGGTTGCAGGTGTTGGCAGCGACGCTAAAGAAATCGTTTCGCCAGGCACGCTGACGACGCAATTTGACGCCGTCGTTTTGTCCGGCGGTGCTGAGCATCCGCGCGATCTCCCGGTGCCGGGGCGTGAGCTCAAGGGCGTGTACTACGCCATGGAATTTTTGCCGTTGCAGAACAAGCGTGTGGCGGGTGATGACGTAGAGGTGATTTCGGCCAAGGGCAAACACGTGGTCGTGATTGGCGGCGGCGACACCGGCTCTGATTGCGTCGGTACAAGCAACCGTCACGGCGCGGCCAGCGTCACGCAGTTCGAACTGATGCCACAACCGCCCGAGCATGAAAACAAGCCGTTGGTGTGGCCCAACTGGCCGCTTAAATTGCGCACATCTTCGTCGCATGAAGAAGGCGTGGCGCGCGATTGGTCGGTCACCACGCAGTCGCTGGTCGGCAAAGACGGACAGGTCACGGGCCTCAAGGCCGCTCGCGTCGAATGGCGAGACGGCAAGATGCAGGAAGTGCCGGGCAGTGCGTGGGAAATGAAGGCCGATCTTGTGCTGCTGGCGATGGGGTTTGTGCATCCGGTGGCACCGGTGCTGGCAGCCTTTGGCGTGGAGCGCGACTGGCGCGGTAATGCCAAGGCGAGCACCGACGAAGGCGGCGCGGGGCAACCGGCAGCAGCATATGCAACTAACGTACCGAAAGTATTCGCTGCGGGCGACATGCGGCGCGGTCAGTCACTGGTGGTGTGGGCGATTCGCGAGGGCCGTCAGTGCGCGCGCTCGGTGGACGCGTTTTTGATGGGGTCGTCAACGCTGCCACGATAGATCAGCTTTTCGCTGAGCGCTAGATTTGACGGGGGCTACCTTACGATTTTTTATGAAATCGATATTCGGCTTTTTTCATCTCTAGCCCCCAAGCCAAGGCTCTTTCACGAAAAAGTTACCGACTACGAACTGTGCGTGCTCCGGGGCGTCCTATCAGGCCCGACGTACTAACATGCGGATCATGAAATTTCTGATGGTTGCCCTCCCAGTGTTGCGTTCGCTTTTGCGTGTTTCCGTTGCCGTTAGCGTCTTGTCGTCAAGCGCAGCGCTCTTTGCAACGACGCTGCAACTCGCCTCGGTCAGCGCACGCTCCAGCGCCCAGTTCATGATCGACGGCGTGCGGCGCGAAGCCCGCGTTGGCGTCTTCACCGACGAAGGTCTGTTGCTCGAACGGATCAAAGACGACACCGCTACCTTTCACTATAACGGCCTTCCGCAGCGCATGCGAGTGGGCGAGATGGCGGTGATTGATTCGCAGACGCAGGGCTTTATCAGCCATCAAATCCGCGCCGATCAAAAGAACAAATACCTCACGCCCGCGCTCTTGAACGGCGGCAATGTGCAGGCGGAAATTGATCGCACCGCCGACGTCATCGTGATCCCGGTCGCCGACGCTGATCGCCTGAATTTGCCGTACAAGGACAAAAAATCGCGTACGCTCGTCGCGCCAAAACAGACCATCACCGAGACCAAAGACGGCGTTGAAATAAAAACGGTGATCGAGCCGAAAGACAAAGATGGCAAGCCGCTTAAGTACAAAACATACGCGCTGCCGCTCACGTCTGTGCGCATCGGCGCGGTTGACGTCTACGGCGTCAATGCCATCGTGAGCGAAAAGCCAGGCCTGACGACCACTGTCATTGGGCGTGATTTTCTGAAACACGTCTCGCCGTCGTGGTCGAACCGCACTTTGACTTTGGTTCGCCGCTAGTGACCATTAAAAACGACCTTTTCCTGCGCGCTTTTAGCGACGCAACGTTGCCCCGCCCGCCAATCTGGCTCATGCGTCAGGCCGGTCGCTACCTGCCCGAATACAAAGCCACGCGCGCCAAAGCGGGCAGCTTTCTGGAGCTGTGCCGATCGCCGTCGTTCTGTGCGGAAGTGTTGTTGCAGCCGCTGGAGCGCTTCGATCTCGACGCGGCAATTTTGTTTTCTGACATTCTCACCGTGCCCGATGCGATGGGCCTCGGCCTGACGTTCGGCGTCGGCGAAGGGCCGCGTTTTTCGCGTCCGTTACGTAACGAATCCGACGTCAACGCACTCGCTGTGCCGGATATGGCAAAGCTGCGATACGTGTTCGATGCGGTCGCCGAATGCAAGCGCGCATTGACCCACAACGCGGAACAGCGCGTGCCGCTCATCGGCTTCTCCGGCAGTCCGTTCACGCTCGCCTGTTACATGATCGAAGGCGGTGGTTCGACCGATGCATTTCCGCTCACTCGGCGCATGATGTTGCAGCGTCCTGAGCTGTTCAAGAAAGTGCTCGACGTCAACGTCGATGCGGTCACCGCGTACCTGAGCGAGCAAGTCCGTGCGGGCGCCGACGCTTTGATGGTGTTCGACACTTGGGGCGGCGTGCTCGCGCCGCGCTTGTATCGCGAGTTTTCGCTGGCGCCGATGAAGCGCATTGTCGACGCGTTGCGCGCCGAGTTTCCGAAAACTCCGGTCATGCTTTTTAGTCGCGGCGCAGCACACAGCGTAGGCGCAATCGCCGCCAGCGGAGCCCAGGGCATCGGCGTGGATTGGCAAAGCGATCTGTCCGCCGTGCGCGCTGCGGCTGGGCCTGGCGTGACGTTGCAAGGCAATTTCGACCCGCTACTTTTGACCACGGACGAGGCGACCATTCGCCGTGAGGTATCGAATTCGCTCGCTGGATTTGATCCGAAGCATCGCTATGTCGCCAATTTGGGGCACGGAATTACGCCCGATGCAGATCCCGCGCTGGTCGGTGTGTTGGTCGACGCCCTGCGCAATCTTTAGGCAGGCGAATTCACAAAAGCGAAAAGAATTCGCTTGACAAATGCCGCGCTGGCCACCGCGCCACGCCAGTTATGCACAAAAATGACGTTTCCGCGACAGGTGAGCGCGTGCCTTCGCTGAAACGCTGTAAAAACCACATAACTCTTTGATTTTATTGCTTATTTTGCTAGCGCCACAGAATGAGGCAAGACCGCGACAACCGCATTCAGGCGTGCTTTCCGGCGTGTCAAGTGGTATTAGTTCACATATTTATCCACAGGCGTTGGGGACGAACTTTTGACGGACGCCGCAGCAACGATTTCAAGCCTAGCCAGCGGTAAGCAAGCACTCACCCGAGTGACGGTTGAGCTGCCGTTGGCGATTGGTCGGGCGCTGGATTACGTTGCGCCCGCCACGTTGGGCATTTCGGAAAATATGTGCGTCGAGGTCACGGTGGGCGTGCGACCGCACGTTGGCGTGGTCACGGCTGTGGCGGAAATCGATGCCGAATTAGCCGCTGCGCTTAAGCCCGTTCGCCGCTTCGTGTGCGAAGCGTTGCCAGAATCATTGATCGATCTCGCCGGATTTGTCGCCGAGTACTACCAGGTTTCGCTCGGGATGGCCTGTGGCTTGATCAGCCCGATCGAGGCCGCTCCGTTGCCCGAAGCGACAGGTTGGCAATTCACATCACCCGGCCACGATCATGCGGCGCAGATTCCCGCGCGCAGCACGGCGCAGCGGGCGCTGGTCGTCGCGCTTCGAGCTGGCCTTGATGTTGGTGCCATGCGCGCGCTTTCATCGACACAACGCCGCTCGTTGAACGAATGGATCGGTCAGGGATGGGTCGATGCGATCTACCTTGATGCTACGCAGCTCCAGCTTGTGCATCCCGTGCTCCCCGAATTCACCGCCCCGCAGCACGAAGCCGCAACCGCGTTGCGCGCAACCG
>JBDSYI010000287.1:0-13378 GCA_039925745.1 Casimicrobium sp.
GTGTTAACAGGCCCTAGTACAATACTGCTTAGTACAACACCACGGAACGAATGCTCTTGCCTTCATGCATCAGATGGAAAGCGTCATTGATTTTTTCGAGCGGCATGGTGTGCGTGATCAGATCATCGATGTTGATTTTGCCATCCATGTACCAATCCACAATTTTCGGAACATCGGTGCGTCCACGCGCACCCCCGAACGCGGAGCCTTCCCATTTGCGTCCGGTCACCAACTGAAATGGTCGCGTGCTGATTTCAGCGCCCGCTTCAGCGACGCCAATGATGATGCTGCGGCCCCAGCCTTTATGCGTGCATTCGAGTGCCTGCCGCATGACCTTCGTGTTGCCGATGCATTCGAAGCTGTAGTCCGCGCCGCCATCGGTCAACTGCACAATGGCGTCAACCACGTTCTCGGTATCTTTCGGATTGATGAAATGCGTCATCCCGAACTTGCGCGCCATGGCTTCGCGCGCAGGGTTCAGATCAACCCCGATAATTTTGTCCGCGCCGACCATCTTGGCCCCCTGAATCACGTTCAGGCCAATGCCACCAAGGCCGAACACCACAACGTTGGCACCAGCTTCGACCTTGGCGGTGAAGATTACAGCGCCGATACCAGTGGTAACCCCGCACCCGATGTAGCAAACCTTGTCAAACGGAGCATCCTTGCGAATTTTCGCGAGCGAAATTTCGGGGGCGACTGTGTAGTTCGAGAACGTTGACGTCCCCATGTAGTGAAAAATCGGCTTACCGTCGAGCGAAAAGCGGCTCGTCGCATCGGGCATGAGTCCTTTGCCTTGTGTGCCGCGAATCAACTGACACAGATTGGTCTTGCGCGACAGGCAAAATTTGCACTGACGGCATTCCGGCGTGTATAGCGGAATCACATGATCGCCCTTTTGCAGCGACGTGACGCCGGGGCCGACATCAACGACAACACCCGCGCCTTCATGTCCAAGGATGGCAGGGAAAATGCCTTCAGGATCCGCGCCGGACAGCGTGTAATAGTCGGTGTGGCAGATACCTGTCGCTTTGATTTCTACCAGCACTTCGCCCGCCTTCGGGCCCTCAAGATCAACGGTTTCGATAGTGAGCGGAGCACCGGATTTCCAGGCGACGGCGGCTTTCGTTTTCATACGTAAATTTCCTACTTCAAGATTTCTTTGAAGTGTAAGCGTGCCTGCGATTTAGCTGCGCCCTAGAATGGTTTGCAACGAACAGATAGCCATTTTTAAGGAGGGGAAATATGAAGTTCTTGAGACATCTCGCTTTGACCGCTGCGAGCGCCGCCATTGCGCTGCTGCATGGACCTGTTGGCGCAGCCGTTCCGGCGAACGTTGCAGGAGGCATCGCGCCGCCGAAGCTGATTGTGGTGGTCATTATTGACGGGTTGCCGCAGGAGCAAATTGCCAAGAACTATGACCTGCTGTCGCCGAACGGGTTTCGCCGCCTGATGGAGAAGGGCGCGTGGTTTTCTGATGCGCATCAAGCACATGCCTTCACCGTTACGGCGGTTGGCCACGCCACCATACTGTCCGGCGCGTTTCCGTATCAAACCGGAATCATCGGCAACGACTGGAAAACACGCGACGGAAAAAACGTCTACAACACCGCAGACTCGGCGCACCGCTATCTCGATGGCACTGAAACTGGCGCAGATGATGGCGTGAGTCCGAAGAATCTTCAGGTCAGCCTGGTCGGCGACGAATTACGCTATTCGAACAACAATGCAAGCCGCATATTTGCGGTATCGGGCAAGGATCGCGGCGCTATCCTGCTGGCAGGCAAAACCGGTACGGCGTACATGTACTCCACAAAGACCGGGCAATTTACTAGCACCAGCTATTACATGCCAAAGCACCCCGACTGGTGGGAAAAATACTACGCAAGCAAACCGCAGAATCAGTATTTTCAGAAATCGTGGAACCTGCTGCTGGAGCCCAAGGCTTACGAGCGCTCGGTGCCCGAAGGTCAGTCATGGGGCGCCATTTATAACGGCATGACCACGAAGATGGGCTACGTTTACGGCACCGGAGAAACGACGCCGGGACGCACTTACTACCGCATGCTGTTGCCCGGGCCGTACGGCGATCAGATGACTGCCGAGTTCGCCACTGCACTGATGAAAAACGAATCGCTCGGTCGCAACGTCACCGGGGCGACCGACATTTTGGGTGTGAGTTTTTCGAGCCACGATTACATCAATCACAACTTTGGACCCGAGAGCATTCAATCGCAAGACCATCTGTTGCGGCTGGATCGCACGCTGGCCAAATTCTTCACCGACATCGATGCGCAAGTCGGTCGCGGCAATGTGCTGACCGTGCTCTCAGCCGATCACGGTTTTATGAACGCACCCGAGTTCAGCACCCCACGTGGCTTTGATTCAGGACGTATCGATTCGTCGGCCGTGCGCGCTGCTGTCAACGCGATGGCGGAAAAGAAGTATGGCATTCCGAAGGTGGCTTTTCAGCACATGGTAGGTGGCTGGACGCTCGATTACGCCGCCATCGACGCAAAGGGTTTGAATCGGGAAGAGGTCGAAACGTTTGTGGCGCACGCTGCCCTTGAACAGCGCGGTATCGGCTTTGCCTTTACCCGGACACAGCTTGAGCATGGTCAGATGCCAGCTACACGGGTGGGCCTACTCACCCAGCGTGCCTGGCATCGGCAAATGGCGATTGACGTCGCCATCATCCAGAAGCCGTTCTATTACTTTCAATCCAACGCAAACCCCGGGTCGTCAGTCGCGTCGCACGGCACGCCCTACAGCTACGACACGAACGTGCCACTGCTGATCGAAGGCGGCAAATGGATCAAGCCGGGCCGGGTGACGGATTACGCCGAGACGGTCGACATTGCACCCACGCTGTCCACGATTCTGAATATCAGGCCGCCAAGCGCAAGCGAAGGCAAGGTCTTGACGCGGATTCTCACGACGCAATAGGGATTGGTGTCATTGCTGAGCCGGAACAACGCGCGCATGGATGGTCCGCATATTTCGCATATAGCTTTTACGCTAACCCCATATTGCGTAGGGGCCAAAGGCGCAGATGCGCATAAGTTGAGAGTATGAAAAATTCGCCTCAAGCTCAACTAGGCAGGTCGTTTCATTGAAAAAGTTGATTGTTGTGACGTTGTTTTCCGCCGACGCTGGAACCCGTGACTTTGCAACTGCGCGGACTGGTCGAGAGGCTGATAACGCAGCGTGCCATTGATACGTATGTGAACCCCGTCATCATCGCAGCGCAACCGTAGGTATAGACTGATTCATAGTACAGAAATCCGCCCGTTTGGGCAGCGATACGAGCCCCGCGTGCGGCTCAGGAATTTAGCGTATGAAGATTAAAAACATTGTTATGGCACTCGCCGCTGCCGCCGTCATGGTGACCAGCGTAGCCGCCACGGCGCAGGATAAACCGCTGAAGGTGGGGTCCACGCCGACTGGCGTCCCGTTCACTTTCCTCGATGCCAAGACCAATTCGATTCAGGGCATCATGGTAGACATCATTCGTGATGTCGCGGCTGATGCGGGTTTTAAGGTGGAAATTGAAGGCATGTCCTTTTCCACACTCATTCCGTCGCTCACCGGCAACAAGATCGACATCATCGCCGCGGCCATGTACATCACGCCGCCGCGTCAGGAAGTGGTCGATTTTTCGCGCCCGATCTATACCTATGGCGAAGGCTTGATCGTGGCTAAAAAGGACACGAAGGAATACACCAAACTGGAAGAGCTCAAGGGCATGACGGTCGGTGCGCAAAAGGGCACCGCCTACGTCGAGCCGCTGCAAAAATCGGGCCTCTTTACCGAGGTCAAGATTTACGACAATATCCCGGCGATCCTCTCTGACGTGAACGCAGGCCGCATTCAGGCGGGCTTTGCCGACAAGCCGATCGTCGCCTACAACCTGCAGCAGGGTGCTTTTGCCGATACGCGTTTGGTCAAAGGCTACGTCTCAACGTTGAGCGGCTCGGTTGGAATCGGCGTGCGTAAGGGGGACGCCGCGCTTCTAAAACGCATCAACACGTCACTTGAAAAGCTGCAAAAGAACGGCACGATCGACAAGATACTCGCCAAGTGGGGTCAGTAGTTTCGCGCCTGCATTTTTTGCATCTTTGTGTCAGTGCGCCGGGTTTCACTCGGCGCACCGTTGATTGACTGAGTCATATGTTCTGGACTGACGCTACCCTCTTTTTCCCGATCCTTTTAGAAGGGTTGCGGCTGACGGTGATCGTGACCCTCGCCTCGCTTCTGTTGTCAACCGTGCTCGGCCTCGTGTGGGCGCTGATGCGTGTCTCCGGAATCAGGGCGCTGGCTTTTTTTGCGCAATGTGCAGTCAATGTCATTCGTGGCATCCCGATCATCGTGCAGCTCTTCTATATTTACTTCGTGCTGCCGGAGCTTGGCATCACGTTCACCGCGATGCAGGCGGCGATCATCGGACTGGGTATTGCGTACTCCGCCTATCAGTCGGAAAATTTCCGCGCTGGTATCGAGGCGATTGACCACGGGCAGATTGAGGCAGCGCAGTCGCTCGGCATGGGCTGGGCGATGATGATGCGTCGCGTGATCGTTCCGCAGGCCGTGAAAATCGTGCTGCCGCCATACGGCAACACCATGATCATGATGCTCAAGGACTCGTCGCAGGCGTCGACGATTACCGTGGCCGAACTCGCAATGAAGGGCCAGATGCTGGCCTCCTCGACGTTCAAGAACTCAACGGTGTTTACGCTCGTGGCGCTGTTGTATCTGGTCATGAGTGTGCCGCTGATCCTGTTCGTTGGATGGCTTGAGCGTCGCTCCAAAAAGTCATGAGCACGCCCGTCATCGAACTGGTCGAGGTGCACAAACACTTCGGCAGCAATCACGTCCTGCGTGGTGTCAATGCCACCATCGCCAAAGGTGAAGTGGTTTGCATCATCGGGCCTTCCGGCTCCGGCAAATCGACGATTCTGCGCTGCGTTAACGGCCTCGAAGCTTACGACGGCGGCGAGGTGCGCGTGGACGGCATTCGCGTAGATCGCAGCGCGCCGACTATCACCTCGATTCGCACGCATGTGTCAATGGTGTTTCAGCGGTTCAATCTGTTCCCGCATCGCACTGCACTTGAGAACGTCATTGAAGGGCCGGTATTTGTCAAACGCGAACCGCGCGAGTCGGCGCTGGTGCGCGGTCGCGAGCTGCTCGAACGCGTCGGTCTCGCGGACAAGGCGGACGCGCGCCCAGCGCAGCTCTCCGGTGGCCAAATGCAGCGCGTCGCCATTGCCCGTGCGCTCGCTATGCAGCCCAACGCGATTTTATTTGATGAGCCCACCTCGGCGCTGGACCCGGAACTCGTGGGCGAAGTGCTGGCGGTCATGCGCTCGCTGGCAGAAGAAGGCATGACGATGGCGGTGGTCACCCACGAGATGGGTTTTGCGCGCGAGGTCGCAGATCGTGTGCTATTTATCGACGGCGGCGTCATCGTCGAATCCGGTCCGGCCAAACAGGTATTGACCGAACCGGCGCATCCTCGAACTCAGGATTTTTTACGCCGCGTGCTGCGGCCTATTTAGAGAGCTATTCCATCATGGCTACTGCATTTCCACTTGAACCCTCGCTCTGGGCGGCGACTGCCGCGCCCGCGCTACCAACGCCTCCGCTTAATGGCGATATCAGCGTCGACGTGTGCATCATCGGCGGTGGTTTCGCTGGTATGTCCACTGCGCTGCATCTCGCCGAACAGGGCACTCAAGTGGCGCTTCTGGAGGCATTTGAACCCGGCTGGGGCGGTTCTGGGCGCAACGGTGGACAGGTGATTCCGGGGCTCAAGTACGACCCCGACGAGTTGGAAGCCATGTTTCCTGGTGCCGTTGGTGAGCGTCTGGCGCAGTTTGCCGGCCGCACGGCCGATTCCGTGTTTGACCTCATCAAAAAGCACAATATGGATGTGCCGCTGGCACGCAACGGCTGGGTGCAAGGCGCGCACACGGCAGCCGGTGCCGAGCTGGTCGGTCGCCGTGCGGAACAGTGGGCCAAGCGAGGTGTGGCGGGAGCACGTGCGTTGAGCGCATCCGAAGTCGCCGCATTATTGGGAACCGATAAATACGTCGGCGGCTGGCTAGATCCACGCGGTGGCGGCATTCAGCCGCTGTCATACTCGCGCGGTCTGGCGCGCGCGGCCGTTGGCGCGGGCGCGAGCATTTACGGCCACAGCCGCGCCACCGCAATGCAGCGCGACGGCTCGCGCTGGAAGGTCACCACCGCTCAAGGCGCCACAGTCACCGCAGATCGCGTCGTGCTGTGTACCAACGGCTACTCTGGCGCATTGTGGCCCGGTCTGTCGAGTTCGGTGATTACTCCGAACTCGTTTCAGGTTGCCACCGAGCCTTTGTCCGACAATGTTGCCAAAACAATTCTGCCGCAAGGGCACGTGTCGTCCGATACACGGCAACTGCTGTTCTACTTCCGGCTCGATCACCAACGCCGCTTGATCATGGGCGGTCGCGGGCCATTTCGCGAACCGGACTCGCCCGCCGATTGGGGACATCTTGAGCGCGTTATCGGGCGCATGTTCCCCGCCGCAGCAAATGCGCCAATTGCGTTTCGCTGGTGTGGGCGAGTGGCCATCACGCGCGACTTCTTGCCGCATCTGCACGAACCTGCGCCGGGCTTACTCATCAATATCGGCTGCATGGGGCGCGGCATTGGGCTGCAAACCTCGATGGGCCAAGCCATGGCCAGCTACCTATTGACTGGGAAGGCCGATGCTCTGCCGCTCCCGGTTACGGGCGTCAAGTCGTTTCCGCTGCATCAATTCCGGCGTCTCTATCTGTCGGCGATCATTGCGTGGTATCGAATGCGTGACGGTGGATTGGCTTGACTATTAACTTTGCCCCGCAGCCGGTGCGAGCAAAGACGCTGCGCTAGCGCGGCGTCTCGAACCCGCTATCGCGACTTGCTTGTTTGCCGCGCTCGGTAACGACGAAATCTGCGAGTGAGATGCCAAGCGGACGGTCTTTCAACGCTGCAATCTGATAGCGCGTTGCCAGCTGATGTGGCACCGGCAGCGCGCCGATGTAGCGCACGTTTTTGTGCTGCACGATTTCGCTGGATTGGCTGACGCCGAGATCGAATTTTCCTGCGGCGACGGCCTCAATCACTTCGACACCGAAGGGCAGCACAGTCACCTTGCTCGCCACCTGATCGCTGATTCCCAACGCTGCCAGCACTTTCGCGAAATGTGCGCCTGCGGTTGCGCCGCGCGCGGGGTCGGCGTAGGCAATGCTCTTTGCTGCGAGTAACACTTTGCGCAGTGCTTGCGCTGTGCTGATGTCCGGCGTCATTGAATTTGCGCTGACGGCGAGGCCAACCTGTACGTCGCCGACATCACGGACGGTCGCCGCATCAATGAGGCCGAGTTTGTTGAGTTGTGCGATGGCCGCGCTGCTGAGAATCACCGCGTCGGGGCGCTCACCCTTTTCGACGCGGGCTCGCTGCGCACCGACCGTGTCGAACGTCGCTTTGATGCGATGCCCGTTGTATAGTGTGAACGGTGCCTCAATTCGGGCGACGAGCTCCTTGGCCGCTCCTGCTGCAAGCACCGTGATGTCGCCAGCAACAGCGCTGCTATTGAATAAAAGCAGTGCCGCCAGTCCAAGTGCTGCCTTCGTGAGGTAACTGCACAGCGTGCGTATCATCGTCTCATCCTTGATCTATCTTTTGAAGCAGCGTTGCAGCTCGCAGCTTGTCTTTCTTACTTGGGCGAATCCCTTTAACGCCGCCGTTGTTATCGATCACCGCGCTCGTTTCCTCCGATTCAAAACCTTCGATTTGCTCGCGCGGCACTCTAAATCCCTGGCGTTTTTCGATCAATCGAAAGTGTGATTCGGTCGTCGCGCTGACAAAACTCACGGCGAGACCGGGCTCTCCGGCACGACCGGTGCGACCGATTCGGTGTGTGTAATCGACCGCGGAACGTGGCAGATCGAAGTTCACCACAACGGGCAATTGCGTGATGTCGATGCCGCGCGCGGCGACGTCGGTAGCGACCATCACGCGAAGCGCTTTCGTTTTGAAATCATGCAACACTTGCTGTCGCTTTCCCTGGCTCAGTTCGCCGTGAAAAGGTTCGGCTTTGACGTCGTATTTGCGCAGCTTTTCGGCGACAATTTCTGCGCCATGTTTAGTCGCGACGAATACGAGCACACGGCTCCACGACGGGTCTTGCAGCAGATGGCGAAGTAACTGTGTTCGCTCTGTTGCATCGACATGAATTGCCCGTTGAACAATATCGGGTTTGCTGGTTTCCGATGTCGTTTCAACGCGCAGCGGCGCCTGCAGCATCATGCTGGCGAGTGTTTCAATCGCCGGTGGAAATGTGGCCGAAAAGAACAGCGTTTGCCGGGCAACGGGCAGCAGTTTCAGGATTCGCTGCAATTCTTCGCCAAAACCCAAATCCAGCAGCCGATCTGCCTCGTCCAGCACTAACGTGGAGAGTGCAGAAATACTGAGCGCGTTGTGATCGATCAGATCAAGCAAGCGACCCGGTGTGGCTACGACAATGTCGGCGCCGCCACGCAAATTCATCATTTGCGGGTTAATTGAAACTCCGCCGAATACCACTGCGACTTTCACCCGACGTGAAAGGTGTGTAGACAAACTTGCCACCGTTTCGCCGACTTGCGCGGCAAGCTCGCGCGTGGGGACGAGAATTAGCGCACTGGTCGGACGGATGGCTCCGCGCGCAACGGCAGGTTTGGCTGAGATCTGCTGCAATAACGGTAACGCAAATGCGGCCGTTTTGCCGGATCCGGTTTGTGCTGAGGCGACCACATCACGCCCTTGCAGAATTGCAGGAATGGCCGCCAATTGAACGGCTGTGGGTGCGAAATAGCCGCGTTCCGCAATGGCGCTCAGCAGGGCGGGAGACAGGTTTAGCGAAGAAAACGACATGCTGTGATTATCGGCGACATGGATTAAGTCAAAATTAGAGACTGTGAACCGGGTGCAACTTGTCGACGCCCGACCTAATTTTTAGTTTCCCCGCGAGTACTTCGGCAGGATCAGTGCAAGCGGTTCGAGAGTTTTGCTTCATGTCTAATTTCAATTACTCCCGTCCGTACCCTGGTGGCCGTTCGCCGCTGATGGCCCGCAACGTGGTTTCGACCACGCATCCATTGGCGGCGCAGGCCGGTTTGTCGATGATTCGCGCGGGCGGAAACGCGGTTGACGCGATCATTGCAACCGCCGCCGTGCTCACGGTGGTGGAGCCGTGCAGCAATGGCCTCGGCAGCGATCTTTTTGCGCTGATCTGGAGTCCGGAAGACAAAGCACTGCAAGGCCTCAACTCGTCCGGGCGCTCGCCACAAGCGTGGAGCGCAGACACCTTCCAAGGCATGCAGGCCATGCCTGAGCGTGGCTGGATGAGCGTATCGGTGCCCGGTGCGGTGGCGGGCTGGATGGCGTTGTCGAAGCGCTACGGCAAGTTGCCGTTTGCTGACTTGCTGGCACCGGCCATTGACGTCGCTGAGCGCGGCTTTATGGTGACGCCGATCATTGCAAGTCAATGGGCGCGCGCGGTTCCGATTCTTGAAAAGCAACCCGGTTATGCCGAACATTTCATGCCACACGGCCGCGCGCCGTTGCCCGGCGAGCTGTTTCGCAATCCTGCGCAGGCCGAAGCGCTGCGGCTGATTGCCGAGAGCGAAGGTGAATCGTTCTATCGCGGCGCGCTGGCGGCGCGCATGGTTGCCCACGCCAAAGCTCACGGCGGCATGATGACCGGAATTGATCTCGCCGCGCACGTGGCCGATTGGGTGGATCCGATTCGCATTGGCTATCGCGGTTACGAAGTTGCCGAAATTCCGCCCAACGGCCAGGGCATCGCCGCGCTGATGGCGCTCGGCATGATGGAAGAGTTTGATGTCAAATCGCTCGGCCCGAATCACCCCGATTACTGGCATCTGTCGATTGAAGCGATGAAGCTCGCGTTTCGCGATGTGCACGCCCAGGTGGCTGATCCTGCATTCATGAACGTCTCGCCTGTGGCAATGCTGGATCGTGACTTTCTGAAGCGTCGCGCCAAGCTGATCGACATGAAGCGAGCGCAGGACTTCTCGCCGAGCGCAGAGCTGCGTGGCGGTACCGTGTACCTGAACGCGGCGGACGAAAACGGCATGATGATTTCATTCATCCAGTCGAACTACATGGGCTTTGGCTCAGGCATTGTGGTGGACGGTATTTCGCTGCAAAACCGCGCTTGTGGCTTCGTGCTCGAACCGGGGCATCCGAATTGTGTGGCGGGCGGCAAACGGCCATTCCACACCATCATTCCAGGCTTCATTCTCAAAGACGGTCAGCCGCAAAGCGCGTTCGGCGTGATGGGCGGTCATGTGCAGCCGCAGGGTCATATGCAAACCGCCATGCGTATGATCGATTTTGGCGAGAATCCGCAAGCGGCGCTTGATGGTCCGCGCTTCCGCGTGGAAAAAGGGCTTGAGCTCGATCTTGAGCCGTGGACACCGTCAGCGGTACGCGAGTCGTTGGCCGCCCGTGGTCACGTGCTTAAGCAGAATAACGACAGCTATATGGACTTCGGTTCGGGCCAGATCATCTGGAAGACCGAGAACGGCTATGTCGCAGGCAGCGATTGCCGCCGCGATGGTGGAGCGGTGGGCTTCTAGACTGGCGTTCGCGTGAGTATGAAGCAAGTTAGCACCGCGATCCACGATCAGGCCAGTGTAGATGCAGCCATCGAGAGCCGGTTTTCCACGCGGATGTTTTTACCGACTTTAGTGCCGCGCGAAGTGATTGCCGACATTTTGCGAGTTGCGTCACGCGCGCCGAGTGGCACCAACACGCAGCCGTGGCGTGTCTATGTGGTGCAAGGCGAAACGCGAGATCGCGTCGTGACAGAGGTTTGCGCGGCGCATGATGCGATTCGCGCCAACCCGGCATTGAGCGCTGAGTATCGTGAGGTGTATGACTATTACCCGGAAAAATGGGTGAGTCCCTACATTGACCGTCGCCGCGAAAACGGTTGGAGTCTTTACGGCTTACTCGGTATCACCAAGGGCGACAAGGACGCGATGCACGCGCAGCATCAGCGCAATTTCAAATTTTTTGACGCGCCGGTGGGGCTGTTCGTCACCATTGATCAGGTGATGGGGCGCGGCAGTCTCGTGGACTGCGGCATGTTTTTGCAAAACGTGATGATTGCGGCACGGGCACGCGGGCTGCATACTTGCCCGCAAGCCGCGTGGAACGGTTTCAGCAAAATTATTCTGCCGATCATCGGTGCGGGCGACGACGAAATGATGGTGTGCGGAATGTCGCTTGGGTTCGCCGACGAATCAGCGCTGGTGAACACGTTTCACACGCCGCGGGTGGCGGCGGAAGCGTTTACGAAATGGCTGGACTAGCGGGCATCGCTCGATTGGCGACGATTGCACAGACGACACGTAAGTGGTCAAAATTGTCGTCAGTGATCAAAATGCTCGCATCAGCTTTTTCGTGAAACCATTATTGCATGGGGGCTGACAACGAAAATTATCGTATGTCGACTTCAATCGTTTATCGAAGATAGCCCCAGTGAAATGGGGCATTCATCGAAAAGCTGTTAGGTCTGGTTTAAGCTTTGACGAGGAGTTCCGCCACCGCGCACGCCACCACTTGCGTCGCTTTGCGCAAGTCTTCCAGCAGCAGATTTTCGTCGGCGCGCTTGGCGTTGGATTCGGGCACCGTGCGTGGGCCTGCGCCGTACAGCACGACGGGGACGCCTGCTTCTCCATACAGTCTCGCGTCGGTGTAGAGGGGCACACCAATCGCGGGAATCGGTTCACCGAACACGCGTTCGCCATGCTTTTGCAGCGCAGCGACCAGCGGCGCTTGACCGGACAAGGGCTTCATCGCGTTGGCCAACAGCAGGCGCTTGATTTCGACGCGAATCCCAGTTTTTCCTGCAACTGCGCCCTCGATGATGGCGCGAACCTGCGCTTCAACTTCGACCGGATTCTCTTCGGGAATCATGCGACGATCCATCTTGAGCACGACCTTGCCGGGGACGACGTTGGTGTTGGTACCACCGTTGATCTGGCCAACCAGCATCGTGGGTGAAGTGATGCCTGCCACCTTCGATTTGATTTTGCCAAGGTCGGGCAACTTGCCGTAAATCGCGTTGAGAATTGCATTTGCCGCCTGCAACGCATCGTGTCCGGTCTCGGGCATCGAACCATGCGTCGCCGTACCGTGCACGGTCACCTCGAACTGCAGACAGCCGTTGTGGGCAGTGACGATGGCGTAGCTGAAGCTCGCGCCAATCACGTAATCCGGCTTCGTTGCCCCGATCTCCAGCAAATATCCGGGGCCAACCAGACCGCCGAATTCTTCGTCGTAGGTGAGATGAAGCTCGACCGTGCCGTTGAGTTTTGCGCCCGCTTTTTCTGCGGCTTGCAACGCGTCGAGCGCGAACGTGAAGCTCGCAATATCGCTCTTGCTGACGGCTACCCCGCGCCCGTACATTCGACCGTCTATGACTTCGCCGCCATACGGATCGAACGACCAACCGTCCCCCGGTGGCACCACGTCACCGTGGGCGTTGAGCGCAATCGTCGGGCCGCCATTGCCAAATCTATGGCGCACGATCAGATTAGTCACCGATTGCATGCCGTAGTCGCGCACGCGCTGCTCAGGCACCGCGAATCGCTCAACGGTGTAGCCCTTGGCAGTGAGCAGTTCGGCTGCTTTTTCGGCCGGTGGATTGTTGTTGCCAGGTGGCGTATCGGATGGCACGCGCACAATTTGGCGAAGAAATTCGACTTGTTCGGCGTGGTGTGCGTCAACGTAGTGCGCGATGGTCTGTTCGGTAGTCATGATGCCTCTAAATGTGTCGATCAACGCGCTGTGCGGTGGCAGCTGAAAATTGCGGTGGTTGGTAGTGTTCGAAGAAGTGCAACAACACAGACGTTGCGACCTCCGCATCTTCGGCGGTCATCGTTTCGTCAGGATGATGGCTGATGCCGTTGTTACCGCAGCGAACAAACAGCATGGCGATGGGGCAAACGCGAGGGAATTCCATCGCGTCGTGGCCCGCGCCGCTGGGCAGATAGCGCGGCACGATGCCGTGCGCGGCAATAGCATTAGCGAATTGCTTTTGCAGCGCGGTGTCACACGGAGCGGCTTTGAGTTCAAAGAAAGGAAGTGCATCCACCTTCACGTTGCGGCGCGTAGAAATCGTTGCGAACTCAGCCTGCAACGCGGCAATCGCTGCGTTCCGTTTTGCATCGTCACCGGAGCGCACGTCTACCGTGAAATCGACATCTTGCGGAATCACGTTCACCGCACCGGGTTTCACGCTCAACTTGCCCACCGTGCCAACCAAACCGTCGTGTTCACG
>JBDSYI010000288.1:0-3065 GCA_039925745.1 Casimicrobium sp.
TATTCGTCAAGCTCAATGCCGAGCACGTTGGCTGGGCTGGTGACCATGTCCACGGGGCGCTGCACGCCCAAAGATTCGGCCTCGATATGGGTTTGCAGCTCAATGTCTTTGAGCGTTTTGAGGCCCAGATACAGAAAGTTGCCGCTGCCGCAGGCGGGGTCGAGCAGGCGATAGTTTTTCAGCCGCTCCAGCCACGTCTGAAAGTGCGCTTCGGCCTGTCGGCGTGCTTTTTTAGCAGCGCTGTCGTCCTTAAGATTGATCGCGCGGTTGATGTCCTTCTGGATCAGCGCTTTTACCTCTGCCCACTCGGCCAGCAGCGGGCGCTGCACGACGGGCTCGATGACGCGCATGATGGTTTTTGAGTCGGTGTAGTGAGCGCCGAGCTGGCTGCGTTTTTTTGGGTTGAGGCCGCGCTCAAACAGCGTGCCGAAAATGGAGACGTCGATGGCGCTCCAGTTTTCCGTGGCGGCGTTTCTGAGCGCGCTGATGTCCATCGGCGTGAGTTCGGGGACGTCGATGGTTTTGAACAGTCCGCCGTTAAACCACGGAATGTCGTCGACGCCAAAGAGCCCGCCGTCGCGCATCTTGCCGAACAGCTCGATCAGCGAGGCGCGTAGTTTTTCCGGCAGCATTTGCTTGCTGACGAGGCGGTCGAAGAGCTTTTCGGGCAACAGGCCAACGTCTTCCGCGAAGAAGCAGAACAAACATTGGGTGAGAAAGTGCGAAACGCGCTCCGGGGCGAGGTGGCGCTCTTCGCGCATGCGCTCGGCGACGCTGGCGAAGGCGTCTGCGGCCTTTTGCGTGATGTCGCGGCTGGTAAGTTTCGGCTTGAAAAAATCAGGATCGGTCCAGCATTTGCGCAGGCGCTCGCGCACGGCTGGGTCGGCCAAATCCTTAAGCCAGATTTCTTCGCTGACCGTGGGCGTGCCGGTGAATTGGGTGTGAATCTGGATGCGCAGGCGGTCGCTGACGATCAATAGCGGTGGATTGTCGAGCGCCGAGGCGTACATCTTCAACTGCTTGAGCGCGGCCTTTAAGTCGCCGCCGGGTGCTTTGTTCTCCCAGCCGAACGCTTGCCGCTTGAAGACGTCGGCAAAACCGAGATCGCCGCCAAGCTTGATGGTGGCGAGCTCAAACGTGTAGTCGCTCTGATGGTCGGGTGTGGGCACGCCGAGCACGGCGCAGAGCTCAATGAAATGCTGTTGCGCACCCGCTTTTTCAGAAAAGCCGTGGTTGCTGCCGCCGGGACTCCATTTTTCGATGAAGTCGTGGACGAGATTGGCGGTGGTGGCGTTGCTGGGGATGCTGGAGGATTGCGGGGCCATGTTCGTCATTTAACCTTACCGCGCACGGGAAAGTCGGGCGACGAGAGGTTCGTTTTCAGACTTTGCGCTGACAAGTGACGAAATCTGTCGCACAATGGCGACTGCCTCAGTTTTGTCCTGTCCGGACAGCCGTAAATATTTCATTCTCGATGTCGCAGTTTTTCTCTTCAGCCATGAATTCCCTGCTTAGCGTGCCGATTTGGGCCGTCGTTGTGATGGTGTGTTTACTGGGGCTGATCATTTGGCTGTGGCGCCAGCGCACGCGGGATTTGCGCCGCGCGCGCTCAGTTTCGCCGAATTTGATGATTGCGCCGCTGACCTCGTTGTCGCGCCAACAGTTCGATATGTTGTTGACGCAGGCGTTTCGTCAGCGTGGCTATGTGATCGGCGAGATCGCCACGGGTCAACGCGCGTCGCAGGTTGCGGCCGATTTGATATTGCGCAAATCTGGCGAATATTTTCTGGTTCACAGCAAGGCGTGGCGCGTGGCATTGGTAGAGGTGACTGCGGTGCGCGAACTCGATCATGCGATGCGCGCGCAGCGGGCCGCGGGCGGATTCGTCGTCTCCAGCGGCAGCTTCACGCGCGAGGCGATGGGTTTCGCCAGCGGCCGCAAGATTCAGCTGATTGACGGCAGAACGCTGCGCGAAATGCTCAACGATACGGCTGGTATGCCGACGGGTGTACCCACGGTAGTTTCGTTGGGGCCGTCCACGTTTAGCAAGCAGGCTTAGGCCCTCCGTGATATCCCCACCGTCGGATATATAGCATTTTCGTAAAACGACGCCCGCACCGGGGCTAGACGTCTAAATTTGGGTAAGTCGACAAGTGATCTTTATCGCAACTAGCCCCCGATCAGCAGTGTTTTCATCGAAAAGCTGATCCACTTACGAGGCGCTCGCGAGTAATTTTTGTCGTGACAATGACCGCAGCGCTTTTCGCCGCGGAAATTATTCTTCGACGGCTTAACCCCGTTCGTCGGGCTAGCTCGTTTCAATCATCACCCGCCTCGTTTTGAGCCGCGGATTGAAGCTTGAAGGAGCCCACCATGTTGTTGCAGAAATCGCTTTTCACCGCTGTGTTAGCCGCCACGGCCATTGCTGCTACCGCGTCGATGGACGCCTCAGCCATTGGTCGCCTCGCCGATGTGACGGTCACCGACCGCAGCACCGGTCAGACGCTTCCGGTTTACTTTTCCAGGGGCGAATACTGGGTCGCAGGCACGCCGGGTGCGAAATATTCCGTGTCGGTGGCGAACGCCTCCGGCGGGCGCATTTTGGCGGTGATGTCGGTCGACGGGGTCAACGTTTTGAATGGCGAAACGGCAGGCATTGAGCAATCCGGCTATGTGTTCAACGCGTATCAACGCTACGACGTGAATGGCTGGCGCAAGAGCAATTCCGAGGTGGCTGCGTTTGAATTTGTCGCGTCGCCTGCTTCGTACGCTGAGCGCACGGGTCGTCCCGCGAACGTGGGCGTGATTGGTGTGGCGTTGTTTAAAGAGCGGGTGTACCAACCGCCGGTCAGTGTGAGCCCGCCGTATCGTCCTTACTACGACGACCGCAAATCGGCCCCTTATGGCGCCAATGAAAGCGCGGCAGATTCGGCGCAGAACCGCCCCGCACCAGCAGCGCCTGCTCAATCGCAAGCTAGCGAATACGGCGGCTCGGCGAAGCGTGCTGAAGCAGCGCCGGCAATGCGCGAAAAACTCGGCACCGGGCACGGCGAGCGCGAATATTC
>JBDSYI010000289.1:0-17090 GCA_039925745.1 Casimicrobium sp.
TCTGGGGGCCGGAGGATTTGCTGGGGCCCCGCGCGCCTGGGTTCACGGGGGCGATTGATGTTTTCGGCAAGGCGTTTCCGACGTACGACTTGCTGTTGATTGTGCTCGGTGTTCTGATGTTGTTTGCGCTACTGGCGTTGCTCAAGAAAACGCGATTTGGTTTGCTGCTGCGTGCGGCGACTCAGGATCGCGAGATGACCGACGCGCTCGGCGTCAATCAAAAGCTTTTATTCACAGCCGTGTTCGCCCTGGGCAGCTTTCTTGCGGGCATCGGTGGTGCATTGCAGTTGCCGCGTGAGCCCGCGAATCTGGCGATGGATTTGTCGATCATTGCTGATGTATTCGTTGTTGTTGTAGTCGGCGGGCTGGGCAGTTTGCCCGGTGCATTTGTGGCTGCGATCATCATTTCTCTGGTGAAGGCTTACTGCATTGGCCTTGGCGAAGTGACGTTGTTCGGCGTCGAATTTGCGTTCAGTAAATTGACGCTGGTTGCGGAATTTATTGTGATGGCGGTGGTGCTGGTGTTCAAGCCGAATGGTTTGTTTGGGAAGCCGTTGACGCATGCGCGGTCTGCGGCCTTAATCGGGCCACTCGTGCGTCCGCCGGGACGAGTTGCTTTGTTTGCAACCGTTGCATTTGCCGCAGTGTTGGCGGTGATGCCGATATTTGTCGGTGAGTACACGCTGGTGTTGGCCATTGATATGATGGTGTTCGCGCTGTTCGCAGCGAGCCTTGGACTCATCATCGGGCCGGGCGGCATGGGCTCGTTTGGGCATGCGGCGTACTTCGGGCTGGGCGCGTATGGCGCGGCACTGGCAGTGAAATTAGGCTTGGGTTTTGTTGCGGCGATGAGCTGCGGTATCGCGCTCGCGGGCGCTGCGGCGTTGTTGTTTGGCTGGTTTAGCGTGCGCCTGTCAGGCACATACATGGCGATGCTCACACTGGCGTTTGCGCAGATCGTGTGGTCAATCGTGTTTCAGTGGGATGCAGTAACCGGCGGCAGCAATGGGCTGGTCGGTATCTGGCCGCCCGAGTGGCTAGCGGATCGAACCCATTTTTACTGGACGGTGTTTGCCTTGTGCGTCGCGGGTCTTGCATTCTGCAGTTGGCTCGTGCACACGCCGCTCGGGTACAGCGTGCGTGCCGCGCGAGACGCGCCTGTGAAGGCGCGAGCGATAGGACTCTCACCCGTGCGCCTGCAGTGGGCCATGTTCACGATGGGTGGTGCGTTAGCGGGTGTTGCGGGTACGTTGTATGTGTTTTCGAAAGGCAGCGTTTCGCCGGAAGTGCTGGCGATTCCACGCTCGGTGGATGCGTTGGTGATGGTGCTGTTGGGGGGCATCAATACACTCGTCGGACCGATCATTGGAGCGGCGGCCTTTACGTGGCTGCAGGACACACTGGCCCGGAATACCGAGTATTGGCGAGCCGCACTTGGATTGACGATTTTGGGATTGGTACTGTTGTTCCCGCGAGGGATTGTCGGGACGATTGGCACGCGCATCGAGTCATTCATTGCGCGTCGGAGAGCGCCATGATCGGAGCGCTCGAGGTTCGCGGTCTCAGGAAGTCATTTGGTGGCGTCGCCGCCGTCAAGGGCGTTGATTTCTCGGTGAATGCGGGCGAAGCCGTCGCGCTGATTGGGCCGAATGGCGCGGGAAAAACGACGAGCTTTAATCTCATCAACGGGCAACTCAAACCCGACGCCGGTCACGTCAACTTGAACGGTGTTGACATCACGGGAAAGTCGCCGGAAGCATTGTTTCGCATGGGCGTCGCCCGCACATTTCAGATTACAGAGACGTTCGGTTCGATGACGGTTTGCGAAAACGTACAGACGGCATTGCTGAGTCAAGCTCGGACCGCGATGTCAGTTTTCAGGCGGGCTCATATTGCGCATGAAGCGCACGCTCGGGAATTGCTCGCCAGCCTCGATCTTGGCGACCAAGTGAATCGTGCTGCCTCGGAGTTGGCATACGGCGACTTGAAGCGTCTAGAACTCGCTATGGCGTTCGCCAACGAGCCGCGCTTATTGCTGATGGATGAACCGACCGCTGGCATGGCTCCCGCCGAGCGTGAGGCGTTGATGCGGCTCGCGATCACTGCATGCCGCGAAAGGCAGGTTGCGCTCCTGTTTACCGAGCACGACATGGATGTGGTCTTCACGTTCGCTGATCGCGTGATTGTGATGAATCGCGGCCGCATCATCGCGCAAGGTACGCCTGACGACGTGCGCGCGAACGACGAGGTGCGCGCAGTCTATTTGGGCGGCGTAGCGCCCGACAAAGAGGTGGCGAATGCTTGAAGTCCGAAACCTCAATGCCTATCATGGTCGTGCGCAACTTCTGTTCGACGTGTCGTTCACCGCGATCGCAGGCGAGGTGCTGGTGCTTGTGGGTCGCAATGGCGCAGGCAAATCGACCACGATGAAAGCGGTGATGGGGCTGTTGCCTAATGTGTCAGGCGACATTCGTTTTGATGGCAATTCGATTGTAGGTTTGACTCCACACGACATCGCCAGACTAGGTCTCGGATACGTACCGGAGGATCGGCGAATATTCACCGATTTGACCGTCGCCGAAAACCTTGATGTCGGTCGTCTTCCATCGCGTCAAAATGTCTCGGATGCGCCGCGCTGGAGCGTTGATCGCGTCTGCGAATTGTTCCCGAAATTGCACGAAATGCTGGATCGCCCCGGTGGCCAGATGTCTGGCGGTGAGCAGCAAATGTTGACCATCGCACGCACGCTGATGGGCAACCCGAAAGCGATCCTGCTTGACGAACCATCGGAAGGGCTGGCACCGATTGTGGTCGAACACATCGCCAAAACGGTGCAAGCGCTCAAGCGCGAAGGCGTGTGTGTGATCCTTTCTGAACAGAATCTAAATTTCGCTCGTGCCGTCGCAGATCGCGCTGTGGTGATTGATCGCGGGATCGTGAAATACGAAGGCGGCTTTTCTGAGATTGACATGGCCTGATTTGCAATCATTCATTCAGTGATCGATTCAGTCAATTGGTCGTAACGTGAGAAGGTCAGCATTCGAAGGCATTCCGCACAATGTCGATCTTCCATGAGTACCCCTGTGGCTTCGATTGGCTGCCGCGACAACGGCTATCAGGCCGCTTCGGAAGCAACTCCCGCACACCAAAAAGGATGTTCTTGTACGACGCTGGAATGGTTTATTGGAGCTGAGCGGTGGGCGTCGGGGATGCAGAAAATTCGAGACGACACGTAAGAGATTGAAAAGTCAATTTTGGTCGCGCTGAAATATTAATTTGCTTGCGATCAGGAATGAGTCAGCATAAGATAAGCCTCGGAATTTTGCCGCCTTGCGCAAAATTTATGACGATGCGATGATTGCCTGGCTGATCTAGGTGCCAAATTCATCGTCGAGAAACGAATACGGGGGATTGCATGAGATTAAGCAGCATTGCTGGCGCGAGCCGAGCCATTAAAAAGGTGTGCGGCGCGCAAAGCGAGTCGGTTACTGCGACTCGGGTCAATCAACCATTCTCGACGCGCTGGCATTTGTTGCTGAGGTTTGCAGCGGTCGCAATCGCAGCCCTGGCAGTCCCAGTCACACTCGCTGCGACCACCACCGTCAGCACTTTAATCGATGTCGACAACAACGTGGTGACCGGGTGCTCAATCAGCACGGCCAACGGCGCGTTCGCTGGTGTTGACCGTGTGCTAAACACCATTGTCGTTACCGACGCGGCTGGTTATCGGATCTCCTCAATTACCCAGCAAACGTGCTCTGGCGGCACGCTTGGTCCGGCTTCGGTTGTCGATCCTTCGTCGACGCCTCTGGCGCGCGGCAACGGAGCCAACGGTTCGACGGCGGTCGAAACGTATTTGCCTAACTTGTTCCTGCCCGCCAACGGGCAAAAGATGCGGATTGGTGTCACCACATTAGGCGCAAGTGGTCCGGCTGGTGCTGACGCATTGACCACAGTGGGCGGCGGTCCGATTCTCGTTGACGGACCCCCGTTGCTTATCGTCCCCACGCTCGCCAAACTGTCGCTCGCATTAACCGCGCTTTTGTTGGCGTTGTCGGTCTGGTTTGCACGTCGTCGTGGCTGGCATGGCATGCAGGTCATCATCGTCGCGGTGCTTGCGGTTTCAATGTCTGGACAGTTGATCGCGGAGATCGTGCGCGACGGTTTTATCGGAGACTGGACAGGCATCGCACCTGTCGCTACTGACCCCACGGGCGACGCGCCCCCGGGTACTGACATTACTGCTGTGTACAGTACGGTTGACCGCTTCAACGTCTATTTTCGTATTGACACAATACTGAATTCTCCGCCAGTTGCCAATGCGCAAAGCGTCGTTGCCGTTGCCAATGTCGCGCTTCCGATCACGCTTTCCGGCTCCGACTACGAAGGCTCGCCACTGACCTTCGCAGTCGTGTCGCAACCGACTCACGGCACGCTTACCGGTGCCGCTCCGAATCTCACCTATACGGCGAACGGCACGTATGGCGGACCTGACAGCTTCACGTTCCGCGCTAACGACGGCGTGGTCGATTCGGCCGACGGGACGGTGACGATTGATGTCAAGTTGCCACCCACCATTACCAGTGTCAACAACGCCACCTTCATTCCGGGACAGGCCAACAGTTTCAATTTCACAGCCAGTGGAGCTCCCAGCGCCACGTTCGGTCTCAGCGCATGTGATGTTGCGCTGCCGCCCTCAATTAGCGTCACCAATAACGGAAACAATACCGCTACGCTCGCGGGTAACCCAACTGTCGCTCAGGGGGGTACCTACGTTTGCACGCTCACGGCGAGCAACGGATTCGGCAGCAACGCCACACAGGTTTTCACGCTGAACCTCGGACTACCTCCGACGTTCACCAGCGCGAACGCAACTACGTTTACTGTCGGGGCACCGGGCAGCTTTACCGCAACCACGACAGCCACGCCCGCGACCACGGGTATCGTGCAGACTGGAGCACTTCCGTCTGGTGTGACGTTTGTCTACAACGGGCCTGGGACCCCGCTTAACGGAACCCTTGCCGGCACACCTGCAGCTGGCACAGGCGGTACTTACCCGATCACGCTGACGGCGGCCAATGGCATTCCACCCAATACCGTGCAGAACTTCACCCTCACCGTTAATCAAACGCCAGCGATTACCAGCGCCAACAACACAACCTGCGTTGTCGCCGTGGCATGCACGTTCACCGTAACGGCAAGCGGTTTCCCGGTATCCGCCATCGCGCGCGGTGGCGCCGCGTTGCCGACTGGGATGAGCTATGTCGACAACGGCAACGGAACTGGCACCTTGTCGGGCACGCCTGCGTCCGGTACGGTGAACACCTATGCCTTGACCTTCACGCCAAGCAACGGCGTTGGCGCGCCGACAGTGCAAGCCTTTACGTTAACGGTCGCCAAAGCCAGCCAGACAATCAGCTACACGTCTACAGCGCCGGCGTCGGCGTCAGTGGGCGGCACACCCTACACGGTCAGCGCCACTGCAACGTCGGCGCTGGCACCTGCCTTCAGCATTGACGCTTCGGCCACTGCCATCTGCTCCATCACCGGCGCGACGGTATCGTTTGTCGGTGTCGGCACCTGCGTGATCAATGCAAACCAGGCAGGCAACGCTGACTTCAGCGCAGCGCCGCAGGTTCAGCAGTCATTCGCCGTCGTCAAAGGCAATCAAACGATAGCCTTTACCTCGACTGTTCCGGCGGCAGCCAAAGTCGCTGGCCCGACCTACACGGTCGTGGCGACGGCTTCGCCATCAGGTCTGCCAGTCGCGTTCTCCATCGACGCATCTGCTGCTGCAGTGTGTTCGATCTCAGGCGCGACGGTTTCGTTTCTCACGGTTGGTAACTGCGTGATCAACGCCAATCAGTCTGGCAATGCGAACTACAACGCCGCTGCACAAGTGCAACAGTCGTTTGCGGTGGCCAAAGGGGATCAGACGATTGCGTTTACCTCGGCTGTGCCAGCCGCCGCCAAGGTAGGCGGCGCGACGTACACGGCGACGGCGGCGGCCTCGCCATCGGCTTTGCCGGTTAGTTTTTCGGTTGATGCATCGGCAGCTGCGGTCTGTTCAATCTCGGGCTTAACGGTATCGTTTACGGCAGTTGGTAGCTGTGTGATCAATGCGAACCAGGTGGGTGACACAAACTACAACGCCGCGCCGCAAGTGCAACAATCTTTCGCTGTAACGAAAGGCGATCAGACCCTCAGCTTCACCTCGACAGCCCCGTCTGCAGCCAAGGTTTCCGGTGCAACTTACACGGTGACGGCGACTGCGACATCGGGACTGATACCAGCATTCTCAATTGACGCTTCGGCAACGGCAGTGTGCTCGATCGCGGGAGCGGCCGTGTCGTTCACCGCCGTCGGTACGTGCGTGATTGACGTCAACCAGCCAGGCAATGCGAACTACAACGCAGCGCCACAAGCGCAGCAATCGTTTGCCGTGGGAAAAGGCGATCAAACGATCGCATTCACTTCAACGGCGCCGGCAGCGCCCAAAGTAGCCGGGGCGCCATACACGGTGACGGCCACTGCGACTTCCGGACTGGTTGTTGGCTTCACTGTTGACGCGACGGCGAGCGCCGTGTGCTCCATCTCTGGGGCTTCGGTGTCGTTCATCGGCGCTGGTACCTGTGTGATCAACGGCAACCAGGCCGGCAACGCAACGTATAACGCTGCTGCGCAGGTGCAGCAGTCGTTCGTAGTCGCTAAAGGCGATCAGACCCTTAGCTTCAACTCTACGCCAACTGCTCCAACAGTCGGTGGTGCTGGCTATACGGTGACGGCAACCGCGACGTCCGGCCTTGCACCGACGTTCTCCGTCGACGCGTCTGCTGTTTCGGTCTGTTCAATTGCAGGGGCAACAGTGTCTTTCATTTCGGTGGGCACCTGCGTAATTAATGCAAATCAGGCAGGCAATGCCAGCTACAACGCTGCGCCTCAGTTGCAGCAATCCTTTGCGGTCGCCAAAGGTAGCCAGTCCATCAGCTTCACGTCAACGGCTCCGGCAACAGCGACGGTTGGTGGTGCCGCCTACACCGTCGTCGCGACAGCGACGTCTGGCTTGCCAGTGACCTTCACGATCGACCCCGCGGCAGCGTCCGTCTGTTCGATCGCTGGCACGACGGTGTCGTTCATCGGCGTGGGTAGTTGCGTGATTGACGCTAACCAGGCTGGTGACACCAACTACAACGCTGCTGGACAGACGCAGCAAACGTTTGCGGTGGGCAAGGGTAATCAAACCGTCAGTTTTACCTCCACTGCACCAACCGCAGCAACGGTAGGAGGCGCCGCCTATACGGTGACAGCCACTGCAACGTCCGCGTTAGCTGTGAGCTTTGCGATTGACCCCTCGGCCGCTTCGGTATGTTCGATCTCCGGCGCGACGGTGTCGTTTATCGGTAACGGCACTTGTGTGATCAACGGCAACCAGGCGGGCAATGCGAATTACAACGCCGCGCCGCAAGCGCAACAATCGGTTGCGGTGAACAAGGGCGGTCAGACGATCAGCTTCACTTCGACCGCGCCAACGACGGCCAAAGTAGCGGGTGCAAGCTATACCGTAACTGCGACGGCGACGTCGGCGCTGTCGGTAACCTTTGCGATTGATGCGTCAGCAACGTCAGTCTGCTCAATCGCTGGTGCGACGGTTACGTTCATTGGCGCCGGAACTTGCGTCATCAACGCGAACCAGGCGGGCAACGCTTCATTCAACCCTGCCCCGCAAGCGCAGCAGTCTTTCGCCGTCGCCAAAGGTGATCAGTCGATAGGTTTCACATCAACCGCGCCGATTTCAGCGATTGTCGGTGGCTCTGCGTACACCGTTTCTGCTTCCGCTACGTCAGGGTTGGCGGTCACGTTCTCGATTGACGCTGCCGCAACTTCAATCTGCTCAATCTCTGGGACGACTGTGTCGTTCATCGGCGCTGGCGCATGCGTGATTAACGCCAACCAGGCTGGTAACGCCAACTACAACGCGGCTTCGCAGACGCAGCAATCGTTCACAGTTGCCAAAGGCAATCAGACCATCACAATCACGTCAACAGCACTGACCGCTGCGACGTCGGGTGGAGTGACCTACACCGTAACTGCAACCGCGACGTCAGGGCTGGCCGTGGCGTTTACGACCGGCGCTCCCGCAGTGTGTACTGTCACTGGTGCAACCGTTTCGTTCATCGGCAACGGTACATGTACGATCAACGCCAATCAGGCAGGCGACGCAAACTACAACGCAGCGCCGCAGGTCCAGCAGTCCTTCTCGGTAAAGAGCAACCAGACGATCAGCTTCACCTCAACCGCGCCGACAACGGCGGCGGTGGGCGGAGCGACGTATGCAGTGTCTGCGACGGCAACCTCGGGGCTCGCTGTCGCCTTCACAATCGATCCGTCGGCAAGTTTGATCTGCTCGATTTCGGGTGCGACGGTGTCGTTTGGTCCTAACGCTGGAACCTGCGTGATCAACGCAAATCAGGCAGGCGATGGCAACTACTTCGCAGCGCCGCAGGCGCAGCAGTCGTTCACTGTGCGCAAATCCCAGGCCATCACGTTTACCTCGACTGCGCCAGCGCTGGCGGTTTACGGGGGTACTTACGCTGTTACGGCTACGGCATCATCAGCCCTGACTGTGGCGTTATTGATTGATCCGACGGCCAGTGCGGTGTGCTCACTTTCGGGAGGCACAGTCACGTTTATTGGGACAGGCAACTGTGTAATTAACGCCAATCAGGCGGGCGACGCTACCTGGTATCCGGCGCCACAGGTTCAGCAGTCGTTCACAGTTGGGCCTAACCTTGTAAGCGACAGCTATAACGTTGTCGGGAATACGCAGCTCGTCGTAGCCGGACATTCAGCGCCGACCACGCCGTTCACTACCAATGCGACCACGATCCTCAGCAATGACACGTCAGATGTTGCCATTGCGTTGACAACCGTGACCGGCGTTGCGACCACGGGCGGGGGGGTGATCACCATCAACAGCCTGGGCGCCTTGACCTACACGCCACCGGCAGGCCTGTCCGCCGGCACCGATACCTACGTCTACACAGGAACGTCAAATGGTGTCTCCCGGACCGCGACAATCACGTTCAATCTGTCGAACATTGTCTGGTACGTAGACAACGCATCGACGGGGGCGCACGATGGTCGATCCAATTCGCCGTTCCTCAGCATGGGCGCTGGCGCCAACAATCTCGGTAGTGCACTGTCGAATGCTGGCCCCGCAGCGGGCGCGAACATTTACGTTTACAAGGGTACCGGTAGTACAGCTGGCGCGTATGCGTTCAAGGCTAACCAGACCCTGACGGGCGCAGCGTCAACGCTCAGCGTGGGTGGGCTTGTCATCGCTGGGAATGGCGCGAACCGACCTACGTTGTCCGGAACTCTGTCCGCTAACGGCGTTTCGGGCATCACGGTGACTGGCATCAGCATGTCTACGGGGGCTGCCGATGCTGTGAACTTCACTAACGCCAGCGGCAATTTCACGGACGGCGGGTTGGCGATCACAACGACCAGCGGCCAGGGCTTTAAAGCCAGCGGTGGCGGTACGGTGACGGTGCAGGGAACCGGTAATACCATCGCCTCAACTACTGGCACGGCACTTAACGTCGCCAACACCACCATTGGGGCTAGTGGCCTCACGTTCCAGAGCATTTCAGCCAACGGCGGCGCCAATGGCATCGTGCTTGATACGACAGGTGCCAGCGGTGGCTTAACGATTTCCGGAACAGGAACGGCTGCAAGCGGCGGGACGATCCGTAACATGGTCGGTGCTGATGGGACGACAAGTGGTATCGGCATCTACCTGAAAAATACGAAGAATGTGTCCCTCAACCGCATGCAGCTTAACGATTTTCAGAACTTTGCGATTCGCGGCTTCTCGGTCGATGGATTTGTATTCGACAACTCAGTCGTTAATGGCACGAACGGAACCAGCGCCGTCGAAAATGAAGGCAGCATCTCTTTTGGCGCCAATAGTGGCGAGCCGGGCGGGCCAGCCAATGGTCTGACTGGCGTGGCCTCAATCTCGAACTCCAGCATCAGCGGTGCTTACGAAGATAACGTACGAATCACTAACCAGTCTGGTTCACTCAACCGACTGACCATGAACAACACGACCATCGGCCCGAACAGTGTGACGACGGGGAATCAAGGAGTGCTGATCGAGGGTGCGGGCCCCGCGACCATCAACGTGACGGTGACCAACAGCACGTTCTCGGGCGCGCGCGGAACACTGATGTACATGGCACTCAATGGAACCAACACCGCTGATTTGGTATTCACCGGAAACGGACTGTCCAATCCAGCTGCCTACGCTGCTAATAGCGGAAGCAACGGCCTCACACTGGTTAGCGGTGCGAATGTCGTGGGCGGCGCTAACACCACCTTCAATATCGCCAACAACTCCTTCCGTGATGCGAACGGTCATGGTGTCGTGCTGGTGAAATCGACCGACGCTGGAACATTCGTCGGTACATTCCAGAACAACACAATTGGTGTGGCTGCCGTCGCGGATTCAGGCTCTTTCGCTGGCTCCGGCATCAAAGTTCAAAGTGCAGGGCTCGGTACAGTCAACGTGACGATCCTGAACAACATAATCCGGCAGTACAACAACCATGGGATTGAGCTGTTGACTGGTGGCGGCGCATCGGCGATTGGGGGAGCGTTTAACGCGAAGGTTTACGGCAATACGGTTGCCAACCCCGGCACGCAGGGGATCCCAATGAATGGCATTCATTTGAATGGCGGCACGAACGTGGGCGACACCTTTGCCATCTGTGTCGACATGGGGGGCGCCGGTGCCCTGGCCAACAGCATTGTCGGTTCGGGCGCGAACTTTGGCACCGATTTCCGGCTCCGTCAGCGACAAGCCACGACTGTTCGCCTTCCGGGCTACGCTGGAGCCAATAATGACAATACGGCTGTGCAAAACTACGGAATTGCCCGCAATACGGCTGGCGCAACGGCCTTGACTTCCAACACCGTTCCAACGGGCGGCGGCTTTGTCAATACACCGGGTGGCGCGACATGTTTCTAAACAACCCTATTTTTTGACTAGGAGGCGTCCATGGCCGAGCCGTTTTTGTCCGAAATCCGGATCATGAGTTTCGCGTTCCCTCCGAAAGGATGGGCCCTTTGCAACGGGCAACTGTTGCCCATCAATCAGAATCAGGGTTTGTTTTCGCTACTCGGGACGACCTACGGCGGTGACGGCCGCGTCAATTTTGCGTTACCGAATCTTCAGGGCAACACGCCAATTCACATGGGTGGAGGTCACACGCTTGGCGAGCGCGGCGGCGAACAGGCGCATACGCTTTCTATCCAGGAGCTTCCAGCGCATACCCACATGGTTAACGCGTCTAGCGCGAGTACAGGCGGCAACGCCAACCCAATTGGCCGGTTTCTCGGCGGCAGCAACAATGTCTATCACTCGCCGACGGGTGCCCTGACCACTATGGCCCCTCCCACTGTCGGCAGCGTGGGCGGTAGTCAGCCACACCTCAACATGCAGCCGTTTCTCGTGCTGAACTTCTCCATCGCCCTGCAGGGCATATTTCCGTCGCAAAACTAGGAAGCACGGCCATGGCACAACCCTATGTAGGCGAGATTCGTATGTTCGCAGGAAATTTCGCCCCTGCTGGGTGGATGTTCTGTGAAGGGCAGCTACTACCCATCTCCGAGTACGAAACTTTGTTCAATCTGATCGGAACGACTTACGGTGGCGATGGACAATCCACATTTGCGCTGCCCGATGCGCGCGGACGCATACCGTTGCATTTCGGCAACGGCTTTACGCTTGCTGAGACTGGCGGCGCTGAGAGTATCACCCTGACGACTAGCCAGATTCCGGCTCATAACCACGCCATGCTTGCTGCAAGCGCTAATGGCGACCAGACCAATCCGGCCGGCAACGTCCCCGCCAATTCGTTTAATGTGACGCCGTATATCAACGATGTTCCCAATGGCAGCCTGAACGCTGCTGCCATTGCCTCCACGGGAGGCAGTCAGCCGCACGATAATTTTCAGCCCTACCTGTGCGTAGATTTCATCATTTCTTTGTTCGGTATCTACCCGAGCCAAACGTAGGAGCGTGTTGTGGATCCATTTGTTGCTGAAATAAGAATATTTCCGTTCAACTTCGCTCCTAAAGGTTGGGCATTTTGCGATGGTCAGATTCTGCCGCTGTCGCAGAACACCGCGCTGTTCTCGCTCCTAGGCACGACCTATGGTGGCGACGGCAAATCCAATTTTGCATTGCCCAACATGCAAGGCAGTGCGCCGATGCACCCTGGACAGGGGCCAGGACTGTCGTTGCACGATCTTGGCGAAACCGGTGGCAGTGAGACCGTTAGGTTATTGGAAAGTGAAATGCCGTCACATCCGCATACGTTAGCGGCCGATGTCCTGGATATTGCCGATACCAACGTTGTGAGTCCAAATGCATCGTTTGCTTTGTCGAGCGGCGGTACGCTTTATCAGGCGGCGTCTAATACACAGCTTTCCGTCGGCGCGTTGGCTGTCACGGGCGGCGCCCAGCCGCACAACAACATGCAGCCGTACCTGACACTCAACTTTTGTATCGCCTTGCAGGGCGTGTTTCCACCGCGCACCTAACCGGAAAAGGACATCACTATGGACAGACGGAGTTTCTTGACCGTATCGGCTGCAGCATCGGCGGGCGTTGCTATTGCTGGGGCCGGCACAGCGCTTGTTCGCCCTTCGGATGTCGCATCGCTTTCTGCGGGAAGTCAAAAGGGTGGCGGTCGTGCGTTGGTTGCCGAGCCCGTCGCCGCGCGCGGTCTCGGGGGAGTGTTGCCGTTTGCGCTTGCGCGCGTCGGGACCGATGCTTCGATGATTACAGCGCTCAAGCGAGACCCGGTGACTGGCACAGCGACGCTGTCACCCATTCGCGATGTGGTTTTTCACGGCTTCGCGGCAGGTGCAGGCAGTCTCGCGCCCGATGAAGTGCAGATCGTCGCCGTGCATGTCGCAAGCGATGGCGTGGTCATGCGGCACAACCTGTGGTCGCATGCGCCAAAACGCATGGGTGGCACCAGTCAGTCAGTGCTCTTCACTGCACACGACGATGCGTTCTCAGGGTTCGAGGTGACACATATTCCGGCAGCGGGCGCGCGCACCTCGGCGTTTTTCAATTTCATGGCGAGCGGACAGGGGCCCCAGCTCAAACCGGGCGTGTACGTGCTTGGCGGGCCGCGTGCCGCTACTGGCGCAGCCCCCGACCTCGGGCGCTACGCATACAGCGGTGACACGCGTGCGCCGCTGCGAGCCTCGACGCTGCTAGGGCTTGATTTTCCGTACCTGAGTTTCGCCGTACACGGCGAATGGATTTGACCGAAGCTTCGTCTGTCGTTGTTTCCCTCAACGCGGCCCTGAACGCCGCGTTGCCAGCGCTTAACGCTCGAGTTCGCCAGGAACTGGAGCCGGACCTTGACTTCTGTGCCACGCTGTATGCACTGACGCGCGATGCAGAGATGGCGACAGTTGATTGGTCAGAGGCGACGAAGTCGGCTTTTTGTCGTAGCCAATTTGATGCGCAGCGTGCTCACTATCGGGCGCACTATCCCAGTGCTAATTTTCTGGTCATTGAACGTGATTACGCTCCGATAGGCAGACTCTACTTCGAGCAAGGCGCCAGTGAATTGCGTTTGATGGAAATTACCCTGCTGACCGCTGCCAGAAACCTCGGCATTGGCGGTGCGTTGAGTGGGGCATTGCTGTCGCGTGCGGCGGATGCCGGTGTCGTGATGGGGCTGCATGTGGAGCCCTACAACCCGGCACGGCGCCTGTACGAGCGCCAGGGATTCAAGACCATTGAGGAGCGCGGTCCGTACCTGTACATGGTCTGTGAACCGACTCGCCCAGCTATTGATTTAGCCTAGTTGTAAACGAGTTCGTACGACACACCCGCGGCATCAGCCGCGAACGGGACGGCAAAGAATTCGAACGCCGTGCCATCAGGAAGCTCACTTGTACGCGTTCCTTGTCGGCGATCGTTGCTTGCTGGGGCGAGCAGGACGACGTTGAACGGAGGGTCGCTACGCAGCGCATGCGCGGCGCGTCGCTTGACGCTGACGACACGCCATGCCTCGGTCCCCGCAGCGGTGGCAACGCCAAGATCCTGACCGATCAGTGATTCGAAAAGTTCTGCTGAGGCGTTGGTCATAGTCCGGAACGTGTGTTTTAAGGCGGGACACTTCTATTTCATCACGGAGTTCCGGTTGACGCTACCGCGTCGCGGTCCATCACTTCACCTATGCTTTAACAATGAACATCGTATTTGATTTTGGCAACGTGCTGGTGGAGTGGAACCCGGCGCGGCTGATCCGTGAACACTACCCGAATCTGGTTCGCGTCAGGCATTCGCCCGAAGCGTTGGCCGAGATTTTGGTCAACCATCAGGACTGGCTCGACTTCGATCTTGGCCTGATTGAGTCGGCCGAACTGGCAGCACGCAGCGCACGCCGCGTCGGGCTGGATGCGGATGATTTGCAGCACTTCGTTGATCGTATTCCGCACGTGTTGACAGTGTTTGACGAGACGGTTGCGCTGATGCGCGAGCTTGCCAGCGGTGCGCACGGCAAGCATCGCGTGGTTTACCTTTCCAACATGCCGGTTGCATTTGCTGACGTTCTGGAAGCGCGCTGTCCGTGGATTGGCCATTTTGAGGACGGAATTTTCTCGGGGCGGGTGCGGCTGGCGAAACCCGATAGCGCGATCTATGTTGCGGCAGAACACAAGCTTCGACTCGATCCTGCCGAGACGTTGTTTCTCGACGACTCGCAGAAAAACGTCGATGCGGCCCTGGCGAGAGGCTGGGCGTCGGAATTAATCACGGACCCTCAGAGCACCCGCGACGCTTTGGTGAAGCATCGGGTATTGCGCTGAAAGTGAGGTCTGCGTTTTCTTGCAGGAACGGTTTTTGGGGCATTCCGGCGTTCGGGCGTGTCGCAGCACAATCGCTATCACCGAATGTATCGGCTCTTGGCTGAAACGTCCGTTGTGTCTGGGCTAGAGGCGAAAATCAACGAAAGTCGAGTATTGAGCTTTTATCGGTTTGGCCCCCGATCAAAAGCCATTTCGTGCAAAAGCTGTAATTCGGGCCTAGTGAATTCCGCCCGAACGAATAACACCGACAGCTAACCCCTCAATCGCAAAATCATTCACCTGCGCATCGACCAGAATCGGACTTAACGCGTCGTTCTCCGGTAGCAGTTCAATTGCATTGCCCTTGCGCTTTAAGCGCTTCACAGTGACCTCGTTATCGATACGGGCGACGACGACCTGACCCGAGCGCGCCTCCGTGGTTTTATGTACGGCCAGCAGATCACCATCCATGATGCCGATGTTGATCATTGAGTCGCCTTTGACCTTAAGCAGATAGTCCGCCCTCGGCGAAAACAGGGTCGGATCGACCTTGTGCCGCGACTTGATATTTTCCTCAGCCAAAATCGGCGAACCCGCAGCCACACGGCCGATTAGGGGCAAACCGGGCAAACCTGCCTGCTTAAGTTGAATGCCACGCGACGCGCCGGGAAGGATGTCCAGAATACCCTTGCGTTCTAGCGCGCGAAGATGTTCCTCGGCAGCGTTAGCGGACTTGAAGCCCAGCTTCTCGGCGATCTCGGCGCGGGTCGGCGGAAAGCCGCAGCGCTCCATAACGTCCTGAATCAGGGCAAGGATTTCGGCCTGGCGGGCGGTGAGTGGGCGCATTGAAGACTCCAGAGAAATTTAACAATGCGCTTGACTCGAAAACTGTTTTCTTATACAGTGCGCATCCATACAGTGAATTCTATCCAGTGCTGTTCATAAACGCAAGTGATTGCTGTTTGTTTAGGAACGCGGGGGCTAGGATTCAAGTGAACAGATTCGTTTTGCCGAACACATTTCGGCTGCCTGCGAGGCACCTTTCCTGAAGCTGGTCGCTCTATTTAGGAATGCGCAGGTGGCCAAAACTACAATTGAAGGACTTTCAAAATGAGCAAAGAACTCCCCATGGATGACCGCAAAAAAGCGCTAGCTGCCGCGCTCTCACAAATCGAGAAACAGTTCGGCAAAGGCTCCATCATGAAGATGGGAGAGGGGAACCTCGAACTCGACATCATCCCGGTGTCATCCGGCTCGCTTGGCCTTGACATCGCGCTCGGAATCGGCGGTCTCCCGCGTGGTCGTGTCGTCGAAATTTACGGTCCGGAATCGTCAGGGAAAACTACGCTGTGCTTAAGCGTGGTGGCCGAGGTGCAAAAACTGGGCGGTGTCGCCGCCTACATCGACGCCGAAAACGCGCTCGACCCGATCTACGCCGCCAAATTGGGCGTCAACGTGCCCGACATGCTCATCAGCCAGCCAGATACGGGTGAACAGGGCCTTGAAATCGCCGACATGCTCGTACGTTCTGGCGGTGTGGATATCGTTGTGATCGATTCAGTCGCAGCGCTCGTGCCCAAGGCCGAGATCGAGGGCGAAATGGGCGATCAGCTCCCCGGCCTGCAAGCTCGCCTTATGAGCCAGGCGCTGCGCAAACTCACGGGCAATATCAAGCGCACCAACACACTCGTTATCTTCATCAATCAGATCCGCATGAAGATCGGCGTCATGTTTGGTAGCCCGGAAACGACCACCGGCGGCAACGCGCTCAAGTTCTACGCCTCGGTGCGTCTGGACATTCGCCGTATTGGCGCGATCAAAAAGGGCGACGAAATCGTCGGTAACGAGACCCGCGTCAAGGTCGTAAAAAACAAAGTTGCACCGCCGTTCAAAGAAGCGCTGTTCGACATCATGTACGGACAGGGCATCTCGCGCCACGGCGAAATTATCGATATGGGTGTTGAACACGGCTTCATCGAAAAATCTGGTGCGTGGTACAGCTGCAATGGCAATCGCATCGGCCAGGGTCGCGATAATTCACGCGAATATCTCCGCGAAAATCCTGCCTTGTCGAAAGAGATCGAAGACAAGATTCGCGCCAAAGTCGGCATTACGATCGGTGGCGCGGTGTCGAAGGACGAAGGCTCACCCGACGAATAGAGCGGGCTGCAAAGCGCAATCTCGTCGTTGGATCGAGCCTCGTGTACTTT
>JBDSYI010000290.1:0-3744 GCA_039925745.1 Casimicrobium sp.
GCATTGACCCACAGCGACCCGAGACGGGTGGCACCGGCACCGTTGACCTCGGTCCAAGTGGCACCGCTATCTGCCGACCTCGACACTCCGTGCTGATTGGAGGCGCTGTACATCACTCCATTCGTACCTACGGCCACAGCGGTGCTGCGACGACTTGCCTTCATGCCGCGATTGGTCAAATGCGTCCAGGTAACGCCGGCATCCGTGGAGCGATAGGCACCGTTGGCACCCGCGAATAGCGTGGTGCCGCTGATCGACTGTAGCCCCACAACCTGAGCCGCATCCGTGATGGCGCTGTGGTTGATGCGAGAAAAGTTGACGCCTTTATCGTTGGAAACGAAAACGTCACCGTAGTAGGTGGCCGGATCCCCCACGCCCAAAAAGACGCGTCCGGCTGGGTCAACTGTCAGGCTTTTGACATTTCGGGCCGCGCTAGGTGGCCAGGTGACGCCGTAATCGGTCGAACGAAAATGGCCGCCAGCAGCCACCGTCACGCCCGTGATGAAATTATGGCGGGCCTTTAAGCCCACATGAATCACCGGCGTGGCCCCGGAGCTGTCAATCGCGATGGATGTCAGCAAGCGGTTGTAGCCGCCGGCATCGGACGGGCCAGCCCCGACCACTGAAGTAACGATGGGCGCCCCGGTAAAGCTGCCGCAGTTATCAGTAGAGCGGTAGACCCCAGGTTGATTGGTGGCGCCGAAGCCGCGGCTGGTGAAATATATGTCGCCGTTGCTCTGATCGATGGCCAGCGCCATGCCCCACTGTGCGGTGGTCGTGCAAGCCACCCAGGTGGCGCTACCAATTGGCAGGCGATAAATGCCGACTGCGCCTTTGGTCACCAGAAACATGTCGCCGTTGGGCGCGCTGGTCACCCAGTCGTGCGGCGCTCCGCTTCCGGGCAGGCCCGCGCTCACGTCGATCCAGTTGACGCCTTCATCCGCCGAACGCATCACTTTGGAGGCAGCGCCAGGGTAGTAGTAGGACACATAGAGGGTGTTGGGAGCAGTGTGGCGGTCGATACCCAGGCGCAAACTGCCCCGTTGAATGCCCGTCACTTCGGGCGTCTGAATATCCTCGTAAAAAATTCCGAAGTTTTGCGGGCTATTGAAGGCGTCGAGCGCGCCCAACTGGCTATTGCCGGCGACCCGGTTCCAACTGTCGCCATTGTCAGTTGAGACGAAAACACCGCCGCCGAGGCCCACTCCCATGGCCGTGGCGAACAGCTTTCCGGTGCCGTTGTCTTTGACAAATGAGGTGACATGGCCCTCATAGGGACCATCCACCTGCTCCCAATTGGCGGTGGCATTGAGACTTAGCGTCAGCGAACATATTGCTATCCCGAGTAAAGCAATGATCCTCAGCGAAGCGATATGTTTTGAAGCCATGCCTGAAATACTCCGTGTTCGCGCTGACTGAATATTGACCCAGGCATGCGGATGCTCATTGAAGCATGCAACGGTCGACATTTCTCTTGTTCTCGGCTGAACGGGCAGTTTTTGCCCGCCAAATCCAGAAGTTTGATCGGGCCAGATTTGGCAAAAGGACGATGCGGTTTGACTCAGCACTTTGTCAAGTTGCCTTAATACAAGACTTGACGCCAAGGGTTGGCGTCTGCGCGGATGCGAGCGAAGCGACGACAAGAAGCCCCAGCCACATCAACGAACGGTGCATCGCACGCAGCGATAACCGGGCAATGGCGCGCACAGTAGTTGCCCTCGACATTACGGTTTTACGCTAATGGTCGGCGTCTCTTGCGCCCGCCAATGGTTCGTCCACAAGGCAACAAACAACATCGCGCCGAGGATTTGCAACTAACCTTCCGTGTTTCGGACTATACCGCCGCAATTGAGCGTTGGATCGCGCGGTTCCTGCGCTAAAAAAATTGAAGTCCCCGCGTCGGTTAGCTCGTGGAAGTCGCCGCTGAAAGCGACTCTCGCGTCAATTGGGTCAGCTCTGGAACCGGAGCCTTTCAATGCTCATGCCGATGATGAATATCCGGAAAGTGCGGGTGTTTGTGCGTCATAACGCCGTGTTCGTGCCAATGAGTGTGCGTGGCGAAAGCGTCGCCGGCAAAGGCAATCTCGTGCGCATGCTGATGGTGGGCGTCATGCGAGTGACTGTGCTCATGGGCCTCGGCTGCGTGGGTATGCTCATGAGCGTGATCTTCGGTCAGGTGCAGCCATACACCAATCGCCATTAACGTGGCGGCCAGCCAGAATGGCAGCGTAGCCGCTTCGCCGAGCAATCCGATGGCCACCGCTGCGCCGACGAATGGTGCGACGGAAAAATAGGCGCCGGTGCGGGCCGTCCCTAATCCACGCAGCGCCAGCACAAACAGCACCAGGCTCAATCCGTAACCCAGAAAGCCCAGCAGCATGGCCGACGACACGGTCACCAGATTCGGGAGCGCCACACCCAGCCCCAGCGCAAGCGCCGTGTTGAAACCGCCCGCAATGAGCCCCTTGCTGCCGGCGATAAATAACGCATCGGAGGCCGAGACTTTTCGCGTTAAATTGTTGTCAATCGCCCAGCATGCGCACGCGGCGGCTATCAATGCCGGGCCAATCCAGTCTGTGCTGTCCGCAGCTGACGTTGGCCACGACAGCACGACACCGCCAGCGACGATGGCCGCCATGCCGAGCACCACGCGACGATCAGCGTTTTCTTTAAACACCAGCCACGCGATGAGCGCCGTCAGCACCGCCTCCAGATTCAACAACAGCGATGCCGTTGATCCGCTGCTGCGAGTCAAACCAAACAACAATGCCACCGGCCCGAGGATGCCGCCAAAAAAGATTGCGCCGAGCAGCCAGGGCCATTCGCCTTTAGCGAGCCCTGACGCTTTCCAGCCGCCATCTCGCAGCAATCGCGCGATGCCGAGTCCGACACCACTGCCCAGATACAACAGACCGCCCAACAACACGGGCGACAAATCGCCAACCAGCAGTTTGGCCAGCGGCGTGCTGGCATCAAACAGGGCTGCGGCAAGCAGGGCATAGAGGACATTGCGATTCATGCGCTCAATTATGTGTGCTTCGATATCAAACAATCTGCCTCATCTAAATTACCCGGGTAAATTTGACAGGATAAATTTACCCGGGTATATTTCGCGCAATTCCGAATGAGCACAACATGAATAAATCCTCAAATCAACCGCGCTATGTAGCGTTTCAGCGCGGCAAGCGTGTCGCCGAAGGCAGCGAATCCGAAATTTCAGCGAAACTGGCTGCGCTCTCGATCAGTCCCTATGCCTACGGCGCTTACGACGCTGGTTTCGACCCCACCGCGCAGGCGATGGTGTTCGATTTGCGCACGGGTGAGCGGATCGAGTTGATGCCCGACCCAGCGCCAGCAACGCCTGAGCCCGATGTGCCCGCGCCGCCACCCAGTGGCCCCGGTCGCCCGAAGCTCGGCGTCATTTCGCGCGAGGTCACTTTGTTGCCGCACGATTGGGAATGGTTAAACCAACAGCCCGGTGGCGCGTCGGTCACGCTGCGCAAACTGGTGCTGACGGCGCGACGCATGAGTCAAGGTGCGGATCGCGCCCGTCAGGCAAAAATTGTTTGCTACCGCTTTGTCACAGCCATCGCTGGGCATGAGGCCGGCTACGAAGAAGCGACGCGGGCGCTGTTCACCGGCAAATCGGAACGCTTCGCCGCTCACACAGAAACCTGGCCCGCCGACGTTCGTGATCACGCGCGACTCTTGGCGAACGCCGCGTTCACGGCTCATGCAGCTGCA
>JBDSYI010000291.1:0-3694 GCA_039925745.1 Casimicrobium sp.
TAAAGCGCCGTTTTTTCTTCGCCGATATTTGTATTTTTGTCACAGCGAAGCTCTCTATTGTTACGGATCAGGCGTGCTTTGTCAAAACGGGGCATGACAACCGGGAACGGCGCAAGCTTGTTGACAGCACAGCCTTCAAGTCCGGTGCAATAATCCGGCTCTCACCACTCCCCCTTGGATTTACCGTGAAAAAATTGACTTTGTGTGTTGCCTTCGCTGCGCTGACAGCGCTATCGGGCATTAGTACGGTTTTCGCACAGGCACCCGCAACCGCTCCTAAGCCGCCTGCCGCTCCTGTTGTCGCAGCTGCCCCAGCGCCCGCCGCACCGGCTGCTGCGCCCAAAGCGCCAGCAAATACAAGCAAGGCGTTCGCTCCGAAAAACGCGAAGTCAAAAGAGTGCTCGAAGAAGGCAGACGAACAGAAATTGCACGGCAAAGCCCGTCAGAAATTCCGCGCTGAATGCAAGAAAGCGGCGTAAGCAGCGGCTTTAGCGCAAAAGTAAAAAAGCCGGGGCAACCCGGTTTTTTTTCGTCTGGCGCTAACGGAAAACGCAGGCAGGGCTACTTCTTTTTCTTGCGCAGCGCGGCCTTGGCGCTGCCTGACGCGCACTCTTGTTCAAAATTGAGCGTGTCTTTGACGAACTGTACGACGTCGACGTCGTCCCGTGTTGCGGCCTTCATGTGAGTGTTGGCGACCCGCCGCGCTTCGCTGCGCAGTGGCTCTGCCGCCGCGCAGTTAGCCGTCACCTTTTTCATTTTCGCCGCATTAAGCGCGCTGTAGCCGTAGCGAATGGAGTTCGGCACAGTCACCCGGCGAATTGCGACTGCCTGTTCAAACTTGACGAACGCTTCTCCGTAGCGTTGTTGCCGCGCCAACGCCGCACCCCAGTCGTTGACGATCGCGACAGTGTGCTCGTCGGTGCCACCATAGGTTTCGGTGAAGCGCGGCAGCAACGTTTCGTAGAGCTTTTCTGCCTGTTTAAGCTCGCCATCGAACAGGTAACTTGTGGCGAGCGCGGACCCGACGTCGAGTGTTGAAACATCGGCAGCGCCGAGTGTTTCGGCGTAAAGCGCGAACGCCCGGCGATACCATTCGCGACCGGTTGCGCCGTCGTTGGTGTCGACGTAGCTCGCTCCGAGATTGGTGAAGCTCACTGCAACCTCTTTGCTCTTCGCGCCAAACACGGCCGTCTTGATGGCGATGGCCTCGCGCAGCAAGCGCTGCCCCTCTGCGTGATCGCCGCTCTGGTCTTTAAGGCGACCCATGGCGTCGGTCGCGAACGACTCCAGACCACGATTGCCGTTGCTACGCGTGATCGCGATAACGCGCTGAAGCTGTGGCAACGCAACGCTGTAGCGTTCGTGCTTCAGGTGCTGACTGGCGCCACCGTACAGCGCCTGCGCCGCTGTGTCGGACGATTCACCAAACCGGGTTGAGCAGGCTGCGAGATTGCCTGCAAACAACGCCTGACTTCCGGCGTCGTCGCCACGGTCGTTAGCCCGATGAGCTGCATCGTTTAACGTGAAGCAGAGCACCTCCGTCGCGGCGGCGGTTTGCACGTTTTCCGCTTTGGCAAGGGCAATCGCCGCCTGCAATGCGATGAACGATTCGTTGTTTTTGCCGGCGGCAGTCAGCGCGATGGCGCGACAGTTCAGGCGATGCGGCTCGAATTTCAGCGCTGTGGCGTCACTAGCTTCATCGCAGCAGGAGGGCTGATAACAGGCGGCGCTACTGGGAAGGGATGTTGATGGCGTGGGCTGCGCGGCCGTGATGTCGACGCTCGGCGGCGTTGCGCAGCCACCCATCAAAAGCGATGCAAGCAACGTTAAGGCAAGCGACAACCCGGACGTGGTTGCAGTTTTTGTTGTGTAGAAAGTGTTCACCCGGGTTCTCAGTGGCGCCGCAAAATTGCGTGTCAGAAGACGTAAGCGCTGCCGACAATGCGCCAAAATGGTGGCAATCATTCGCGCAATTGCACTGTAGGCTTCCAGCTATTCTCTGCCGCACACATCGCTCGTTCGCGCGAAAAGTCACTGCAACTTCACTCATTTCCCATCATCATGAATCCAGCTTTTTCGTTTTATGCCGCTGCTTATGGCGGTGCCGCTTTGGTGCTTTCGGTGCTCGACGTACTCTGGCTGTGGCTGGTGGTCGGGCGACTTTACCGCGCGGAATTAGGCTCACTGATGCGAACCGATGTGGCGATGGTCCCTGCGGTGGCCTTCTATCTCATCTACCTGGTGGGCGTCGTGGTGTTCGCCGTGATGCCGGCCGTTGCGAGCGGTGGCCTGCAACGCGCAGCGCTGCTCGGTGCGCTGCTCGGATTCATCGCTTATTGCACCTACGATCTCACCAATCTTGCCACGCTTAACGGCTGGCCGCTCAAAGTGGCGATGCTCGACATTGCGTGGGGCACCTTCATCACGGCATTGGCCGCGGTCGGCGGAACATGGGCAGTGCGACTTTTGCGCGATTGAGGAGGATCGTTTGCTGGTCGCACTGCGGCCGCAGAACTGTCAGTAAAATCGCGCTTCCCACTCATTGAGTCATGTTTGATTCTCTCCATTCCAGGTTCGCAAATTGAAAACAACATTCTTCCGAGCATCACACATCCTGTCGATGTTTGCGGCAGCGCTCGGCGTCACCAGCGCACACGCAGCAACGCCCGCCCGTCCCGACAAAATCATGACAATTGCGGAGCTGCGCACCTGCATGAAACTGGAATATTCGAACAAAAAAGCAGCTGAGGAAATCCTGCAAGAACAGGAAACTTTCAAGCGCGATCAGGCTGCGGTGAAGGCGGAACAAGCCGAAGTCAGCAAGACGAACGATGAGATTCGTGCCAACGCTGCCACCATCACCACCGAGCGCGAGATACTGTCGGGCCTGATCGCCGGACTGTCGACCAAATCTGCAGCCGCTAAAACGGATGAAGAAAAAGCCGCCGTTGAAGCAGAACGTCTGGGCCTGATTGAACGCAATCGTGCATTCGAACAAAGCACCGATCGGTTTAATGCCACGCAACAGGTGCAACGCGAGCGCGTCACCGCCTTGAATGCTCGCATCGCTGCCATCAATGAGCGCAACCGGACTGTCAATGACCGCGTCGAGCCGCACCAAAAGCAAGCCGCCCGCTGGCGCGACGAATGCAGCAATCGGCGCTTTCGCGAGGAAGAAGAAGTCGTGATTAAAAAAGAGATCGCTGCGGGAAAATAGCAGCCCGCGAGGCATATCAGCTTTTTAGCGAATGCCAAGCTATGCCGGGGATAGATGTCGATTAGTTAAATAATCGACTTTACATAAAAATGACCTTTAGCCCCGGCTAAACAGTCCTTTCAGGAGAAAGCTGCTGCATGAATGGACGCCGTTTAGCTCCGCATCCTAAAGCGACGGCTTCAGCTCACAGGTGGCAAACAGGCGCGACGCCGCAGGCATATTCGTCTCCCATTTCCAGCGAATGACTGCAATCGAATCCGCGCCGGGAATGACGGGCACCAGCCTGAATCGGGGGTTCGGATTGGGATTGGCGGTTTTGAAATAGGCCACTACGGCACCTTGTTCAACGGCCATTCGGGTCAGCGCACCGTCCGCATAGCGCTCTGGCGCTAGCGCACCCACGGCGATATTGTTGCCCGGCGCTCGTCCTTCAACCTGCAGCGCCTCAGCCACTGCCGTCTTGAGCTGGGCCGCAGC
>JBDSYI010000292.1:0-3146 GCA_039925745.1 Casimicrobium sp.
GCCGCCATGTTCGCGCCCTGAAAACCATACTCAATCGAGATCAAACCGGAAATCATGTTGATGATTGAACCGGGGATGAAAAACGGAGAAATCTTGCGCGGACCACCGTCGCGTAGCGCATATGCGGTTTCCATGATCAGCGGCAAACCGCCAATGCCAGAACCAATCGACAAACCGTAGCGCTCGGGATCGGCGGGGTGCGGCGAAATACCCGCGTCGGCCAACGCTTCCTTGGCAGCAGCAATACCGAAGTGAATAAACGAGTCGTAGCGACGCGCCTCTTTTCCGGACATGAACTGCGCCGGATCGAAGCCTTTGACCTCGCCAGCAATGTGTGTGTTGAAGGGCGCAGAATCAAACCGGGTGATCGGGCCAATGCCTGAACGACCATTAGTGATTGAGTCCCACGCGGCCGCAACCCCAATGCCCACGGGGCTTACGATGCCCAAGCCGGTGACGACGACGCGACGCTGTCTTATTGTCATGGAGAAAAACTTTTCAAAAACAAAAAAGGCGGCTCACTGGCCGCCTTTTAAACATGCTCAAAGGCGACGACCTTGAGATTTACTTCTTGTGCGAGGTGACGTAGTCAATCGCAAGTTGCACCGTCGTAATCTTCTCGGCTTCTTCATCCGGAATCTCGGTGCCGAAGTCTTCTTCGAGCGCCATCACGAGCTCTACAGTGTCGAGCGAGTCGGCACCGAGATCATCTACAAAAGACGATTCGTTCTTGATGTCTGCCTCGGCAACGCCCAATTGGTCGGCAACGATTTTTCTAACGCGGGCTTCGATATCACTCATGGCAAATCCTTGATGGATCCTTTTATGGAAAAACGGCGCAACGCCGAATACAAGAATTTTAGCAAAGGATTCGAGCCGGCGACCAACAACCGACGCATATCCACTGAACCGCTAAATCCCGGCAACGTCTACGAACTCAGCTGAAATACATGCCTCCGTTCACGTGTAGCGTCGTACCGGTGACATATCCGGCCTGACCGTCACACAAAAATTTCACCGCAAAGGCGATGTCCTCGGGCGTCCCAAGCCTTCCTGCCGGAATCATTTCAACGAGTTTTGTGCGTTGCGTGTCTGGCAAAGCCTGCGTCATGTCGGTGTCGATAAAGCCCGGCGCGACCAGATTTACCGTGATTCCGCGCGATCCAAGCTCTGCCGCTAACGATTTCGTCATGCCAATCAAACCGGCTTTGGCCGCAGCGTAGTTGACTTGCCCGGCATTACCCATCGAGCCGACCACCGAGCCGATATTAACCACCCGCCCAAAGCGCGCCTTCATCATGGGGCGGCTTACGGCTCGGGTCAAACGAAATACGCTCTTCAGATTGGTGTCCATCACGGCATCCCAATCGTCATCCTTCATGCGCATCAGAAGTGTGTCGCGCGTAATACCTGCGTTGTTAATGAGAATCGCCACCGCGCCCTCTTTCGCGTCAATATCCTTGAGCGTCGCATCAATAGCCGCTGCATCGGTGACGTTAAGCACCACGCCACGCCCACCAAACGGACTCAGCGCTTCGGTAATTTTGTCGGCACCTGCCTGCGAGGTAGCGGTGCCAATAACCTTCGCACCCGCTTCAGCAAGCGTCCTGGCGATGGCGGCCCCGATGCCGCGTGTGGCCCCGGTAACGAGCGTAACTTTATCTTTCATGAGCAGCACCAATGTCGGCGAACATAGAAACTGAATTAGAGCACGCCACCGTCAGCGATAGATTGGAGAAGCGGCGCTACCGGATCAGACCTAAACCGGCCCCACACCGTGCAACGTCGCACAATCACAAATGTGAGTCCGATTTGATCGTTATCACGCTGGCTCGCGATCGCCAGCGTTATAACCAAAGCACTGATGCGCGGGTGAGGGCCTGCGCGTAGCGATTAAAAAATGGATGTCGTATGACCCAAGCTGTGTCACGAGAGAGAATCGTTGCGAACCCCGATGAGCTGGAGTCGTTGCTGGATGCGCATGCCGCGTCGAGTTCAGCGTATGGTCAACTTCTAAATCGCGCCGATCCGCCCGGAAGTCAGGAGATCGAGCGCGCTCGGCTCCTTATCGCTACCTATTCGGACACCGCTAGCCCGGCGATGCTTGAAATTGCGAAGCAAACGCTGCATGCGGTGCGCGACATTCCTCAAGTCGATCTGACTCATTTTGACCTCGCACCGGCCGCCATTTCGCTGCTCGGCAGCGCGGTGGCCGAACGCTACCGTGTTGCCCCGGTGATGCTCTGGCGCGAAGCGATTGTCTTAGCCGTTGCAGAACTGCCCGACGGAGACGCGCTGGAAGTGCTTCGCTTTGCTGAGCAGCGGCACATCATCTTTGTCCGCGCGCAGGCCGTGCAAATTGATGAGGCCATCAACCGCATCTACCGTTCGGCTCAGGAGGCGGCAGAGCTGCGCACACTCACTGAACTCGCGCTCGAACAGGAGCAGCACGCCGAGCAGGACGAAACCCGACCGTGGCGGGACGCCGAGCACGTGGCCAAGCGTGCGCCCATCGTCAATTTGGTTGATACGCTGCTGCGCGAAGGCGTGAAGCTGCGCGCGTCCGACATTCATATCCGTCCAGCAAAGCATGAGTTTGAGGTGCTCTACCGGATCGACGGCACGTTGGTGCCGATGCGCAATCTGCGTTCAGCGCTGCTGCCGTCGGTAGTGAGTCGCATCAAAATTCTCGCTTCGCTTGACATCACCGAGCGTCGAATTCCGCAAGATGGACGGATTCGCCTTCTGCTGACTGACCAGCCTATTGATCTGCGCATATCCATCATTCCGGTGCAGTACGGCGAGAGCGTGGTGATCCGTATTCTGGACAAAAGCGCTGGTCTACGGTCCGTCGATGAGATCGGTTTCAAGCCTTCAGACAAAGCGCGTTTTCTTGATCTGATCCGGCGCAGCTACGGCATCATTCTGGTGACGGGTCCAACGGGTTCCGGCAAAACCACGACGCTGTACGCCGCGCTGCAGGCGGTTAAAAAAGAAAATCTGAACATCGTCACGGTCGAAGACCCAATCGAATACGAACTCGAAAAAACCCGTCAAATTCAGCTCTTGCCGCAGATCAATTTTGGCTTTCCGCAAGCGCTGCGACACATTCTGCGGCACGATCCGGACGTGATCATGATCGGCGA
>JBDSYI010000293.1:0-3916 GCA_039925745.1 Casimicrobium sp.
AACAAGGCGGTACTTGGATAAGCGACGCGATTGTCGGTGCGTACTGCGGCTTGCATCGGGCCGGATTCGCTCATTCTGTCGAGACATGGGTGGATGGCGAGCTGGTCGGTGGGCTTTACGGAATCGCGCTGGGTAAAGTGTTTTTTGGCGAGAGCATGTTTATGCGGAGCACGGATGCTTCAAAGATCGCTTTTGCGCATCTCGTTTCGCAGCTCCGGCGATGGCAATTTGAATTGATTGACTGCCAACAAAAGACTGAGCACTTGGCTTCGTTGGGGGCCGCCCCGATCTCGCGAGTGGACTTTCTTGGGAGGCTTTCGCGATTGGTACACTCGAACGCAGTGGTGCCGCCTGCCGGTGCCTGGCAGTTTGATGGGGATTTGCTGGATGATTTGCTTGTCTAATGCGCTGCGTTTTTGTTTAACGGCTACCTCATCAAACAATGTTCTGCACAGCGTCAATTGCCGATGACCAAGCTCAATGATCTTGCAAGCGTGCCCTGGCAGGCGCTGCAGTTTTATTCCACAGCGCCGTACCCATGTAGCTATCTTGAAGGTCGCACGGCGCGTTCGCAAGTCGCTACACCCAGCCACCTGATTGACTCAAGCGTTTACGGCGAGCTGCTTCGCGTAGGTTTTCGGCGTAGCGGCACCTTTGTTTATCGCCCTCACTGCGATGGCTGCAACGCCTGCACGCCGCTGCGAGTGCCGCTATCCACCTTTACCGCCACGCGCAGCCAGAAGCGCGCTTGGCAGCGCCATCGCAAACAGCTCACAGTCGATTTTCTGCCGCTCGAATATCGTGCTGAGCACTACGAGCTGTACCTCAAATACCAACGGCTTCGCCATCACGGCGGCGGCATGGACAGCGACAGTCGGGAGCAATACCAGCACTTTTTGTTGCAAAGTCACGTTGAAACCTTGCTGGTGGAGTTCCGTGACGAACGCCGACAACTCGTGATGATGAGTTTGATAGACGTGCTGGGTGACGGACTCTCAGCGGTCTACACCTTCTACGAGCCTTCTTTCAAAGGCAGCCTCGGCACATTCGGCGTCATGTGGCAAATCGAACAAGCGAAATCGCTAGGACTTGAATACGTCTATCTCGGATATTGGATTGGCGACAGCGACAAGATGGCCTATAAAGCCAATTTTGGCCCGAATGAGATGTTGCGCGACGGCGTTTGGCAACGCGGTGCGGTTGCAGAGTGATTGACGCCGCGCTCTTTCCGATATTCGCTACCTGACATAGGTACGGCGGCTAGGTAGTGCAACAATCGGAGTGCACTCATTTCCCTTCAAGCAATCTCTCCGAAGCACCAGACTATGACCGCTCCCACGCCCTACACGACAACGACGGATATCGCCCACTACATCAACGGACGTTCTGTTTCCGGCAGCGGTGGTCGGTCGCAGCCTGTCTTTAATCCCGCTACTGGCGCCACGCCACGAAAGGTGCTGCTCGCTGCGGTCGAGGACGTGAACGCGGCGGTTGCTGCGGCAAAGAAAGCATTTCCAGCGTGGGCCGACACACCGCCGATTCGCCGCGCGCGGGTGTTAAACAAGTATCTCGCATTGCTCAATGAGCACAAGGACACGCTGGCCGCGATGATCACCGCCGAGCACGGCAAAGTATTCAGCGATGCGCAAGGCGAGGTGACGCGTGGCATTGATATCGTCGAATTTGCCTGCGGCATTCCGCAGTTGCTCAAGGGCGATTACACCGATCAAGTGTCGACCGGCATCGACAACTGGACCTTGCGTCAGCCGTTGGGGGTGGTCGCTGGCGTGACGCCGTTTAACTTTCCGGTGATGGTGCCGATGTGGATGTTTCCGGTGGCCATTGCCTGCGGCAATTGCTTCATTCTGAAACCGAGCGAACGCGATCCATCGGCGAGCATTTTTATGGCGGAACTGCTCACGCAGGCAGGCTTGCCAGATGGCGTCTTCAGCGTTATTCAGGGTGACAAAGTTGCTGTGGATGCGCTACTCGCGCACGAAGACGTAAAAGCGTTGTCGTTTGTCGGATCAACGCCCATCGCGCATTACATCTACGAAACCGGCGCGCATTACGGCAAGCGTGTGCAAGCGCTCGGCGGCGCAAAAAACCATATGGTTGTCATGCCAGACGCTGATCTAGAACAGGCCGTTGATGCACTCGTTGGCGCGGGTTACGGCTCCGCTGGTGAGCGTTGTATGGCGATCAGCGTCGCGGTGCTGGTGGGCGATGTTGCTGACAAGATTGTGTCGAAGCTGGCCGAGCGCGCACGCGCACTTAAGATCAAAAACGGCATGGAACCCGACGCCGAAATGGGCCCAATCGTGACGCGGCAGGCGCTGGAGCGGATTGAGAGCTACATCGGAGTAGGCGTCACCGAAGGCGCTCAATTGGTGGTTGATGGACGCGGCACAAAGGTAGCGGGTCACGAGAGTGGCTTTTTTACCGGCGGCACCTTGTTTGATCACGTCAAGCCGGAGATGCGCATCTACAAAGAAGAAATCTTTGGCCCAGTGCTGGCTTGCGTACGAGTCGACGATCTCGCTGCGGCCATCGAACTGGTCAACGCGCATGAGTTTGGCAACGGCGTTGCCTGCTTTACGAGCGATGGCAATGTGGCGCGCGAATTTTCACGACGCGTTCAGGTGGGGATGGTCGGAATCAACGTTCCGATTCCGGTGCCCATGGCTTGGCACGGTTTCGGTGGCTGGAAACGAAGCCTGTTCGGGGATATGCATGCTTACGGCGAAGAGGGCGTGCGCTTCTACACCAAACAAAAAAGCATCATGCAGCGCTGGCCAGAGACCATCGGCCGAGGCGCAGAGTTTGCGTTGCCGACGGCGAAGTAGGCGGATAGCGAACGTAACGTGTGGCATTGGTCGCGGGAACGATCGGGTAGCCCGTCTTATCCGCGTGCGTCATCCGCCAAGAAAAAAGGACCGACGATCACTCGTAAGTCCTTGATTTCATTGGTGGGCGGTACTGGGTTCGAACCAGTGACCCCTGCCGTGTGAAGGCAGTGCTCTACCGCTGAGCTAACCGCCCAATGAGCCATGATTCTAGCAAGCTGACCGGGCATTCTGCGAGCGATTCTGGATTCATGATTGTTGCCGACACATTTGACGTATTCGGCAATAGCTTTTCAATGAAACCACCATTCTACGTAGGCTAAACGGCCCATTAGTCATTTATCGAGAAATTGATAAATAGCATGCTAGCCCCCGTGGCGCCGTCATTTCGCGATAAAGCTGTTACGGTTTTCGCACGACGACAATATAGTTGACGTTGGTGTCGTCGCACCATTTGGCGACGTGGGTGAGCGGGTTGTACGACATGCCGTGCATCGTCAGGAGTTCGAGGTCTGCCGCGCGCGCGAAGCCGATTAACTCGGAGGGTTTCAAGAATTTGGCGTATTCGTGCGTCCCTTTGGGCAGCAAACCCAAGACGTACTCAGCGCCCAAAACGGCCAGGGCGTAGGCTTTTGGAGTGCGGGAAATCGTGCTGAAAAAAAGATGTGCGCCGGGTTTGGCTAGTTTGGCGCATGCTGCAACGACGGACGCGGGATCAGGGACGTGTTCGAGCATTTCGAGGCAGGTGACGATGTCAAATTGGCCCGCTGCCTCCTCGGCCATCGCCTCGGCAGTGATTTCGCGGTAATTGACGACGACATTCGATTCCAGCGCATGTAGTTTGGCCACAGCCAGCGCTTTTGTCGCCATGTCTACACCCGTGACCTGCGCGCCCATGCGGGCAAGACCTTCTGAAACGAGTCCGCCGCCGCAGCCGATGTCGATGGCCTTTTTGCCCTTTACGCCCGCCGAATGTTCGTCAATTAGCGCCAGACGCAGCGGATTGATGTCGTGCAGCGGCCGGAAATTGCCGTTTTCATCCCACCATTGGCTGGCAAGGGCTGAAAATT
>JBDSYI010000294.1:0-1833 GCA_039925745.1 Casimicrobium sp.
GATCGTCCGATCAGTCGCTGAATCTCCTGCGTACGACCGCTCTGTTTGCCGCTCGCGGCCTCACGTCGCGAGCGCGTGTGAGTGGAGCGCGGCAGCATGCCGTATTCCGCTGTGACCCAACCCTCGCCGGAGCCCTTTTTGTGGCCCGGTACGCCGTTCTCGACGCTGGCGTTGCAGAGCACACGAGTGTTGCCGCATTCAATCAGCACCGAACCCTCCGCATGTACCGTGAAGTGAGGTGTGATCTTGACCGGGCGAAGTTGGTCGGACGAACGATTTGAGGGACGCATGAGGCGGTGCTTGCTATTGAATGGGACGGGAGGACGATTGTAGGCGGGCCTGCGGTTAGCTAGATTAACCGCCAGCCGTGTGTATTGAAAAACCGCAGTCCGCTGCGCACGAAAACGCGCAGATGAGCAAGCCCGCGTGACGCCGAATTGCCGCCGTGATGAATCAATGTGACCGCGGGATCGCTGACAACGCGCCCCTGTCGCGCGAGGCGCAACGACAAATCAAGATCTTCAAAATGCAAAAAATAGCGCTCGTCAAAACCGCCCACTTCACGCAGCGCATCGGTGCGGCACAACATGAAGGCACCGGAGACGAGGATGACATCACTCACGCGATCATTCGGCAAGTCGCGATATTCGTAGTGCGCAAGCTGCGTGTCAAAGCGCTGCTTGAGCCACGCCGGCGCAAAACCCCGCAAAAAGAACGTCCATACGCTCGGCATGCGTTTTGACAAATACCCAGGCTTGCCATCGCCATCTCGACCCACCGCGCCCACCAGCGCGACGCCGGGTAGCGCGAGCGTTGCGAGGCCTGCACGTAGCGCGTCCGCATCCAGCTCCACGTCTGGGTTAAGCACCAGATGCGCAGGTGACGTGGTGGCACGAATCGCAAGATTGTGCCCGGCGCCGTAGCCGATATTGCCGTGGCCGGACAACACGTTTGCAAGCGGCCAACCCATTCGCTGGGCGAGCGCGTACAGCCCCATCGCTTGCGTCCCCTGCTCGCTGTTGTCGATTAAGGTCAGCGCGACGGCAGGCAAAGCCGCCTGCTCGCAAGCCAGCCGCAAGGTGCCCAGGTTCAGCGCAAGCTCGGCTTCATCAAGCTGATATACGACGATGCTGATCGAAAGAGCGCTCGCTTTTGAAGGAGAGCCCGACAGCGGCGTAGCATTTGAAACATTAGGCAAAGACATGAAGGAGAAGTGTATGGCAACGTCTGCAACCGAAAATTCCGAATCGCGTTACCGCTATGACGACCTCATCACGTTCTGCGAATCGCTTTACACGGCGCGTGGCATGCGTCAGGACATCGCCGCGATTTCGGCGTGCATTCTGGTAGAGGCTGACTTGCTCGGCCACAGTACTCATGGCATGGCCTTGCTGGCGGGCTATTTGGGCGCGCTAGCCGATGGCCAGATGCTCGCCGCCGGGGAACCGGTGATTGAAAATGAGCGCACCGTCGTGCAGGCTTGGCACGGGCAGCGGCTCTCAGGCCTCTGGCTCACGGACAAGGCGATCCGCACCGCAACCGCGATGGCAAAAGCGCACGGCACCGGTATCATCAGCATCAAACATTCGCATCACATCGCCTGCCTCGCGGCCTATCTTGAAGCGCCCGCGCGTGAAGGCTTCATCGTCATGCTGCAAAGCTCCGACCCCTGCACCGCGAGCGTCGCGCCGCACGGCGGCATCACCCCGATCATGACACCCAACCCCATCGCCATGGGCATCCCCACCGGCGGTGATCCGATCATGATTGACATCTCAAGCTCGATCACCGCCAACGGCCCGTCGATGCGTCTGATGAAAGAAGGCAAGCGCG
>JBDSYI010000295.1:0-3645 GCA_039925745.1 Casimicrobium sp.
CTCAGCTTGATGTCTATCGTGAGCGCATCGAGAGCGGAGAATTCGCTACGGTGCGTGGCTTCACCTTAACTCACGACGACCACGTTCGCGCGGCAGTCATTGAGCAGATCATGTGCATCGGTCGAGTCGACTGGGCCGATATCGCGCAAACCTTTTCGATTGACTGCAAGACCTATTTCGCCAGCGAGCGGAACGCGCTTGCACAGTTCATCGCAGAAGGCGTTGTCACACTGGATGACACACAGTTGGTCGTCACGCCGCAAGGCCGACTGCTGCTGCGTGGGGTGGCAATGGTGTTTGATGCGCACTTGCCATTGAAGCGTGAACAAACGATCACCTTCTCACGCATCGCCTAGCCCGATCAGTTCGTTATGACGCTGTCGCTTCTCGCCTCTGCCGTCATCATGGGGCTGATGGGTGCGGGCCACTGCGCCACCATGTGCGGCCCGATCACGCTGGCTTTGGTAACGCGCACGCCTGAGCGCCCACGACAGCCGCTTGTCTCGCACCTGGGTCGCATCAGTGTCTATTCGCTGCTCGGCGCAATCGTGGCAGCGTTCAGCGCCGCCGCAACAAGTTTCTTGCGCAATGAGGTGCTGCAAACCGCATGGCTTCTGTTGCCGAACCTGTTGCTGCTGTTTTCGGCGCTCTATTTGATGGGTTTTCAACAGGCTTATGCGCCGGTCGAAACCGCGGGTCGCCGCGTGTGGCGCGGACTTGAAAGCTCACGCGTTTGGGCTTCTTCGAAACCAGGGGTAGGCGGTGACTTCATTCGCGGCGCACTGTGGGGCATGTTGCCCTGCGGCATGATCTACAGCGCGTTGGGACTGGCCGTACTCGCCGCAAATCCACTGGACGGCGCGCTGGTGATGGCGGCGTTTGGCGCATCAACGCTGCCGGTATTGCTCGCGCTGGGCATGTTGTCGCAAACAGCCGTGAAGCGCTTGCGCACGCCACAAATGCGGCGCTGGTTGGGCGCGATGCTGCTACTGCTGGTCGCGTGGAACATGTATTTGCTGCCGGATCGGTTGCATGGCGTGCGGTTTTCGTTTTTGTGCTGATGGATGTGCGCACTCGCGGTATCGTAAATCGTTAGCTGAACCACTTCTGAGCGATCAGCATACCAGGCAGCATCGCGCCCAAAAACCACAAGATGTCCGCACCACCGGTGAACAGGCTCGCCAGCGCGGGGCCAGGGCAATAGCCAGCAATGCCCCAGCCAGCGCCAAACAAGATCGCGCCGACGACTAACTTTGCGTCGATGTCGCGCCGCGTTGGCAGTTCGAAACGCGCAGAAGCCCAAGGTGCCTGATGCGACTTCGCTGCGCCAAAGGCGAACAGCGACACCAGGAGCGCGCCGCCCATCACAAACGCAAGACTTGGGTCCCACTTACCGCCGCCCCAGCCAAACAGCGCGCCGATATCAAGAAAGCCCTGCACCTTGCTGGGGTCCATCATGCCGCCGAGCGTCAGCCCAGCCGCGAAGACAAGGCCCGCGCCCAATGCGATGATGGCGGCGCGAACGTCAGACGTCGTCGCGCTCATGCAGCACCACCGTGAAGCGCGCGAATCACCGCGACCGTCGCCATGCCAACCACCATAAATATCAACGTCGCTATCAGCGAGCGCGGTGAGCGGCGGCCTAATCCACAAACGCCGTGACCACTCGTGCAACCACCGCCGAGCACCGTGCCAAACCCGACCAGCAATCCGGCAACGATCAACCACACTGGACTGGCGACGCTCGTCACCACCGCACCGAACATTCGCACAAACAGCAATCCGCCCCCCATGAGCCCAAGCAAAAACGCGTATCGCCATAGGCTCTCTTTGGGTGCGGTAAGCGCCGCTGCGGCAATACTACTAATGCCTGTGACCCGGCCTAACCCGGCAAACATCAGCCAGACAGAAACACCGATCAAAAGTCCGCCGACAAGTGAAACCAGATAGGGATGCATAGGTCAGAGATACTATTTATTTATATACCGGGTGGGAGTATATTAAACCCGATGAAAGTGAGCGAACCCGCACACGCACGTGCCGCAAAAGCCGTCTCATCGGATCGCGCACTGAAGCCCAACCCCATGTCGGACGTAGACGTGCGAGCGCTGACCTCACGCCTGCGTCGCGCCGAAGGGCAAGTGCGCGCCGTGGCACGTCGTATCGAAGAAGGCGAAGACTGCGAAGCCGTTGCGCAGCAATTAACCGCCGCGAGGCGCGCCCTCGATCAGGCGTTCTTCGTGCTCGTCGGTTGCGCCGTGCAGCACGGACAAGTCGCACCTGAGAACGTCGCGGATTTGCTAGCCAAATACGCCTGAACAACGTAACCCCGAAAGCGAGAACATTCCCATGCAACCCATTCAATGGTTTGACCCAGAATCGTCCACCTACACCTACCTGCTGATTGATGAGGCCACGCGTGACGCCGTGCTGATCGACCCAGTCGATACGCAACTGGAGCGCGATCTTGCCGCACTGAAGGAGCACAACGTTCGCCTGATCTGGGTTGTTGAGACGCACGCCCACGCCGATCACATTACGTCCGCCGGTCAGTTGATTGAGCACACCGGCGCAAAGGCCGCAGTGCCCGCTGGATGCGGCATTTGGTCGGCAGCGCGACAACTGCAGGATGGCGACGTGATGGACTTCGGCGGCGAATCGATCAAGGCGATCCATACGCCGGGCCATACGGCAGGGAGTATGTCGTTTTTATGGCGCGACAACGTGTTTACGGGTGATACGTTGTTGATCGACGGCTGTGGTCGAACCGATTTTCAGTCGGGCTCGGCCGACGCGCTCTACACCAGCATCACCGAGCGTTTGTTCACGCTGCCGCCTGACACTATCGTGTGGCCCGCGCATGATTACAAGGGCCGCACGCGCAGCACCATTGGCCATGAGCGCGCCCACAACAGCCGCCTTGCGCACAAAACTCGTGCTGAGTTCATCGCCATCATGGATGCGCTGCATTTGCCGAAACCGCGACGTATCGACGAAGCCGTGCCCGCGAATTTGTGGCTTGGCGTGCAACATCACGCGGGCGCGGTGGACGGTGATGCCCCGAATGCAGCCGCTGGCTATGCGGGCGACGTATCGCCCGAGCTGGCGTGGCGCTGGTGGCAATCCGGCAAAGCCGTCTTCGTGGACATTCGTACTCAGGCCGAGCGCGAATGGGTGGGCGTTGTGCCGGATGCTCCGCACGTTGCGTGGAAGCACTGGCCGGGTATGACGATGAACCCGGACTTTGACGCGCAAATCAGCGCGCTGGTCGATGCATCAGGCGGCAAGCCGCTGGTACTGCTGTGTCGCTCGGGAATTCGCTCGATTGCGTCGGCGAAGCGCGCGACCGAATTGGGCCTTACGGCCTACAACATTCTCGAAGGATTTGAGGGCGACCCGAATGCGGTCGCGCATCGCAGCACGCGCGGTGGCTGGCGTTATCGGGGCTTGCCGTGGCGGCAGAATTAAGCAGCGCTACTTAAAAAACGGCAATAAGAAAATCGCAATATTGACAAAAAACGCAGCGGTCCACACGAGGGATCGCGCACTTTGTTTCGCCGTCACATAAAGCCAGACGTAGATCACCCGAAGCACGATGAACGTCACGGCGAGCGCATTCGGCAACCAGCCGATCACGCCCAGCAC
>JBDSYI010000296.1:0-4383 GCA_039925745.1 Casimicrobium sp.
AACACGATCTCGGAGCGGCGTTTGTCGCCGAATTTTTCTTTGATGTCGGCCAACTCGCCCTGAATGATTTCGGTCACGCGCTCAGGCTTCGAAAGAATATCGAGCAAGTCCTGCACGGCGGCGATCACTTCTTTGTATTCGCTGATGACTTTGTCGGATTCGAGCGCAGTCAAGCGCTGCAAGCGCATCTCAAGTATGGCCTTGGCTTGAACGTCGGTCAGACGATACGCCTGTTCCTTAACCTGCCAGCAGAAGTCCGGCGTCACGCCATCAGGACGCAAAAAGTCCACGTTGGCACGAGAAACCATCTCTTTAACAAGATCGGATTTCCACAGCTTAGCCGTCAAAGCGGCTTGCGCTTCGTCCGGTGTGGCGGAGGCCTTGATCAATTCAATGATTGGATCGACGTTGGCCAGCGCAACGGCAAGCCCTTCGAGGATGTGGGCACGAGCCCGCGCCTGACGCAACTGGAACTGCGTGCGGCGGGTGACGACTTCACGGCGATGCAGGATGAACTGCTCAAGGAACTCTTTCAGATTGAGCAAACGAGGACGCATGTCCACCAGCGCAATCATGTTCATGCCGAAGCTGTCCTGCAGCTGCGTGTTCTTGTACAAATTGTTGAGAACGATGTCCGGGATTTCGCCGCGCTTTAACTCGATGACGACGCGCATGCCGGACTTGTCGGACTCGTCGCGCAGGTCAGAGATACCTTCAAGACGCTTGTCACGGACCAGTTCGCCGATTTTTTGCAGCAACGTGGACTTGTTGACCTGATAGGGGATTTCATCAACGATGATCGCCTGACGATCGGTCTTGCCGATGGGCTCAAAGTGCGTGCGCGCGCGCATGACGACACGTCCGCGGCCGGTGCGATAGCCGTTGACCACGCCTTCAATGCCGTAGATGTAGCCGCCGGTGGGGAAATCCGGGGCGGGAACGTGCTCGATTAACTCGTCAATCGTCATTTCAGAGTTCTTCAGCAGCGCCTGAACGCCGTCGATGACCTCCGCCAGATTGTGCGGCGGGATGTTGGTCGCCATGCCCACGGCGATCCCGGACGATCCATTGACAAGAAGATTCGGAAATTTGGCCGGCAGTACCGTCGGCTCCTGCTCTTTACCGTCGTAATTAGGCTGAAAATCGACCGTTTCCTTGTCGAGATCGCCCAGCATTTCGGCTGCAAGCTTTTGCAGGCGGCACTCCGTGTAGCGCATCGCGGCGGCGTTATCCCCGTCGACCGAGCCGAAGTTGCCCTGTCCATCGACCAACTCGTAGCGCATCGAAAACGGCTGCGCCAGACGAACCAGCGTGTCGTAAATAGAAGCGTCGCCGTGCGGGTGGAACTTACCCATCACCTCTCCAACGACCCGCGCGCACTTCACATAGGGGCGGTTGTGCACGTTATTAGCTTCATGCATGCCAAACAGCACGCGGCGATGCACCGGTTTGAGGCCATCGCGAACGTCAGGCAGCGCGCGGCCCACGATGACGCTCATGGCGTAATCGAGGTACGAGGTGCGCATCTCCTGTTCGAGACTAATCGGTAGCGTTTCTTTGGCGAATTGATCCATGCGTCGGGTGTGAACCTTTTTTAGTCTTGTGACAAGCAGCGAGCGAACGAGCGGTGAACAGCGCTAAACAACAAAATAGCAAGTGTGTCGCGGGCAACCTAACATTTTAGTCTGTCTCACAGACACTGCGAACACCAACAATGTCGATCAAGTTGCGTATCTGCCACAGATGATGACCCGAATCAGGCGCGAACCCCTTCCAGATGACAGTTGCGCGTTGCAAGGGTGAAATACCCAGTGTTATATTGCGTCAGGAGGGAACTTTGTGTCGCACGCTTGGGTAAGTTTGAGTGCGTTCATTGCAAAGTCGCCCGTGACATCGTCTCAAGCCTTCAAGGGGTACAAAATCAATGAAACTTCGCTTAATCGCTAGCGCTGTCTCTAGTGCAGTGGTTGCGCTTACCGCGGGTGTAGTCTTCGCGCAAGCCAATCCGGCCAACAGCGCCTATCTACTGTCCGCCACTGGCGCCGCAAACAACAACGTCGTTCGCAGTGGCGCTTACGGCGCAACCAACGGCTCGGACAAACTGTGCTGGCGCACAGGGTTCTGGACACCAGCGATGGCGATTGCTGAATGCGATCCGGATCTCGTGAAGGTCGCTGCAGCCCCGGTTGCTCCGTCGGCTCCTGCGATGCCAGCCACACCGTCTGCCCCATCGGCGCCTAGCGCCGCTGCTGTGCCAGCCAAGCCCGTTGCCCCGCCAGCTCCATCTGTCCAGAAGATCACGCTCGCTTCTAAAGCGCTGTTCGACTTCGACAAATCGGTTCTCAGAGCCGAAGGCAAAGCAGTTCTTGACCGCGAAATCATTTCGCGCATCGCAGAAGTGCAAAAGCTTGAGCTCGTTCTGGTGACTGGTCACACGGATCGCCTGGGTTCTCAGCAATACAACCAGAAGCTCTCAGAGCGTCGCGCTGCTTCAGTGGCAACGTATCTGGCAAGCAAAGGTGTTGCTAAAGACAAGATCGAAACCCTCGGCATGGGCAAAACCCAGCCAGTACCGGGTGTCGTTTGCAACCAGAAGAACCGTAAGGCTCTGATCGCTTGCCTGCAACCGCATCGTCGTGTTGAAGTCGAAGTCAAAGGCGAAATCGTTATCCGTAGGTAATTACGTAACGGTTGCGCTTAAAGCTTGTCCCCGCGTCAAAGCGGGTGCAACGCTAATAGAACCCCGCTCCGGCGGGGTTTTGTGTTTCTAGCGCAGACAAAATGTTCGAAACGTCAACCACAGGCACGTCTTCATGAGTCCGATCAGAAATACCCTCGTTTCAGCTCGTTGGTTAATCTCCCCCACCACCAACGGCGTCCGCTCAATTGAGCACGCAGCGATAGTTTTTGATGAATCGGGGACGATCACAGCGGTTGGAACGGCAGCAGATCTGGCAAGCAGTGAAAACATCGCACACCGAATCGATCTGCCCAACCACCTGCTGGCCCCAGGACTCATCAACGCCCATTGCCACGCCGCGATGAGCTTGTTGCGCGGTGCAGCAGACGATTTGCCGCTGCACCGATGGCTGCAAGAGCGCATCTGGCCAATGGAGGGCGAACTGGTCGACGAAGCATTTGTGCAAACCGGAACGCAACTCGCCGCGGTCGAGATGTTGCTAGGGGGAACGACCACCTGTGCAGACATGTATTTCTACTCGCGCGCCGCAGGTCGTGCCTTTTTGTCAGTCGGCATGCGAGGCGTGCTGGCCTTGCCCGTCATTGACTTCCCCACGCGATACGCGTCAGATGCCGACGCCTACATCACGACCGGGCTGTCGGTTCGCGATGAATTCCTGGACGAGCCACTACTCTCATTCGCGCTCGCGCCGCATGCGCCATACACCATCAGTGATGCCACATTTACCCGTGTTCTCGCGTTCGCCAACGAACTCAGCCTTCCCGTTCACACGCACTTGCAGGAAACCGCGCAGGAGGTCACCGACGCGCTCGCTCAATCGGGTGAGCGCCCCACCGCGCGCCTCGCCCGGCTTGGCGTTCTGGGACCCGATTTTTTCGCGGCGCATGGCGTGCATTTAAACGACGAAGACATTGCAACGCTCGCTCGTTACGGCTCATCAATCGTGCATTGCCCCTCCTCCAATTTAAAGCTCGCCAGCGGCCTGGCCCCCGTCGCCCAAATGCTCGCGGCAGGCATCAACGTCGGCCTCGGCACTGATGGCGCAGCGAGCAATAATCGCCTTGATATGTTCGAAGAAATGCGTCTCGCCGCGTTAGTCGGCAAGGTGCAGGCGAACGATGCCTCAGCAGTCAGCGCCGCGCAGGCTTTCACCATGGCCACGTTGGGCGGCGCACGCGCAACGGGCCTGGCTAACGTCACGGGGTCACTGGAAATCGGAACGAGTGCTGACATCATCGCGGTTTCGCTCAACTCGCCCGGTATGACACCCCTCTTCGACCCAGTTTCGCATTTCGTCTATGCCGCCTCGCGCGCCGACGTCAGCGACGTTTGGGTCGCGGGCGTCCAGCGCGTCGACAGCGGCGCGCTCACCGGAGCGGCGATCCACACAATGTCAGAATTGTCCCCCAGCATCCATAGCATCAGCGTGCGCGTCGCGGCGCTGCGCAAATAACGAGCAGCATTATGACCACAGTTAGCGACTACGCAACCGGAAACTCCGATCCGAAGCACAACGCCGATCCGAAGCACAACGCCGATCCGGCGGAGCTCGACAAATTTTCAGCCCTTGCCAGCCAATGGTGGGATGAAAACGGCAATTTCCGGCCGCTGCACGACATCAATCCGCTGCGTCTGGCGCTAATTGACGAACATTCGGCGGGCGTAAAGGGCAAAAAGGCCAT
>JBDSYI010000297.1:0-7072 GCA_039925745.1 Casimicrobium sp.
GTCTTCCGTGTCTGACGCAAGCGGCGATGGCCAAACTTTTCGCGAGCGAAATGGCGGAGCGAATTTGCTCCGACGCGATCCAGATTCACTGCGGTTCTGGATATGTGTCGGACTTTCCGGTGGAGCGCATTTACCGTGACGTTCGTGTCTGCCAGATTTACGAAGGCACCAGCGACATTCAAAAAATACTGATCGGACGCGGCCTCGCATCCGGCGCCTACGCAATCTGAGGGAATCCGCAATATGGCCGGTGCAATCGACTTCTACTTTGACTTCTCATCCCCGTACGGCTATCTCGCCGCCGAGATGATTGAAGCGCTCGGTCAGCGTGTGAATCGAGCTGTGAACTGGCATCCGATTTTGCTGGGCGTTGTGTTCAAGTCTACCGGCGGTCAACCACTCACAATGGCGCCGATGAAGGGGCCGTATTCTGAGAACGATTTTCGTCGCAGCGCGGCGTTCTACGGCGTCCCGTATAAGGCGCCGAGCGTATTTCCGATTGCCACGCAAAACCCGGCCCGAGCGGTGCTCTGGATGCAGGAGAAACACCCTGCACATGCCAAAAAATTTACGCTCGAACTGTATCGCGCTTTTTTTCGCGGTGATCGCGACATCAGCAAGCTCGATGTGATCGGCGATATCGCAGCGGGCCTCGGCTACAACGCTGATGAAGTGATCGCCGCGACACAATCCGACGACATCAAAGGCAAATTAAAAGCCAACGTAGAAGCCGCGATTGCAAAAGGCATTTTCGGCTCACCATTTTTCATCGTCGATGGAGAACAGTTCTGGGGCGCGGATCGCCTTCCGATGCTAGAGGCGTGGCTCACCAAAGGCGCGTGGAATTACTGATGCCAACCATTGAATCAAAACTAAATCCACGCGACGCCAGCGTGCTCGCGTCGCGGCAAGCGATGCAAACGCTGGTCGACGATCTGCGCGCAAAGCACGCTGCGGCAGCTCTCGGTGGCGGCGACGCCGCGCGCGCCAAACACACCGGTCGCGGCAAACTATTGCCACGAGATCGCGTCAAGCATTTGCTTGATTCGGGCTCGCCGTTTCTTGAGTTTTCGGGACTGGCCGCGTACGAGATGTACAACGGCGAATCCCCCGGCGCAGGCATCATCACCGGCATCGGGCGCGTCAGTGGCCGCGAGTGCGTGATCGTCGCTAACGACGCGACGGTCAAGGGCGGCACCTATTACCCGTTAACGGTGAAGAAGCATTTGCGCGCGCAGGAGATCGCGGCGCAGAACAATTTGCCGTGTATCTATCTCGTCGATTCTGGCGGCGCGAATTTACCGAATCAGGACGAGGTTTTTCCGGATCGCGACCATTTTGGGCGAATCTTCTACAACCAGGCGACGATGAGCGCTGCGGGCATCGCGCAGATCGCGGTTGTTATGGGTTCGTGCACCGCCGGCGGCGCGTATGTGCCCGCGATGAGTGACGAATCCATCATCGTGAAAGATCAGGGCACGATCTTTCTCGCTGGGCCGCCACTGGTGAAAGCGGCGACGGGAGAAGTAGTAACGGCGGAGGATCTGGGCGGAGGCGATGTTCACACGCGATTGTCCGGTGTGGCCGATCAGCTTGCGCAAAACGATGCGCACGCGCTGGGTCTGGCCCGGCAGGCCGTCGGCAATCTGAACACGATCAAACCCAGTCAACTTGCGATGGCCGAGAGCGTCGAACCGCTGTTCGATCGGCACGAGTTGTATGGCGTGATTCCGGTCGACACGCGCAAACCGTTCGACGTGCGCGAAGTGATCGCACGAATCGTCGACGGCAGCGATTTCGACGAATTCAAGCCGCGCTACGGTACGACTTTGGTGACCGGTTTTGCGCGAATCTACGGCATGCCCGTCGGCATCATCGCCAACAACGGCGTGCTGTTCTCCGAGTCGGCACTGAAAGGCACTCACTTCATCGAGCTGTGCTGTCAGCGCAAAATTCCGCTTATCTTTTTGCAGAACATCACCGGATTCATGGTCGGTCGCAAGTACGAAAACGAAGGTATTGCGAGAAACGGCGCGAAGATGGTCACGGCCGTCGCCTGTGCCAACGTACCAAAATTCACGGTCATCATCGGCGGCAGCTTCGGCGCGGGTAATTACGGCATGTGTGGCCGCGCTTTTTCTCCGCGCTTCCTATGGATGTGGCCCAATGCGCGTATCAGTGTGATGGGTGGCGAGCAGGCAGCGAGCGTGTTAGCAACCGTCAAGCGCGACAATATCGAGGCGAAAAACGGCAGCTGGTCGAAAGATGAAGAGGCCGCGTTCAAAGCCCCCATCACCGAGCAATACGAACGCGAAGGCCACCCTTACTACGCCACAGCCCGACTGTGGGACGATGGCATCATCGATCCCGCGGACACGCGGCGGGTGCTCGGGCTCGGTCTTTCAGCCAGTTTGAATGCGCCGATTCAGGATACGAAATTTGGCGTCTTCCGGATGTAATGAAATGAACACAATCAGAATTGAGCGCGACGCGCGCGGCGTCGCAATGATCGCAATGAACCGACCCGAGGTTCACAACGCTTTCGACGAAAACATGATTCGCGAAATCATCGAAGCATTTCGAGATCTCGGCGAAGACGAGAGCGTTCGCGTCATCGTGATCGCGGCCGAGGGCAAAACCTTTTGCGCGGGCGCTGACCTCAACTGGATGAAGCGCGCCGCGGACTACGACGAAGACCAGAATCGTGAGGACGCGGGCGAGCTCGCCCTGATGTTGAATGCTATCTACGCCTGCCCAAAGCCTGTGATAGCCCGCGTGCAGGGCAACGCGTTTGGCGGCGGTGTGGGCGTGGTCGCGGCAGCCGACATTGCCATCGGGGTTGCTGACGTTCAGTTTTCGCTATCCGAGGTCAGGCTCGGCATCATCCCGGCTGCAATCAGCCCCTATGTGATCGAGGCGATTGGTGCACGCTATGCGCGACGCTACTTCGCAACCGCCGAGCGATTTAATGGCGCTGAGGCTTTTCGCATTGGCCTGTTACACGATCTGGCGTCGAGCGCCGAAGCAATGGATGAGCAGATTTCGGGGCTCTGCGCGACGCTGCTCGCCAACAGCCCCAAAGCGATCGAAGCGGCCAAACACCTCATTCAAGCCGTTTCGCAGAAATCAATTGATGATGAACTGATGGAAGATACCGTTGAGCGTATCGCGCAGATTCGCTCGACGCCCGAGGCGAAAGAAGGTATTCGCGCCTTCCTTGAGAAACGCAAACCGTCATGGATCAAAGAGTAGAGACATGTTCACCAAAATACTGATTGCCAATCGCGGTGAAATTGCCGTTCGTGTCGCGCGAACGGCGCGGCGCATGGGTATTCAGACGGTCGCGGTTTTTTCTGACGCCGATCGCAATGCCATGCATGTGGCAGCTTGCGACGAAGCGCATTATCTTGGCGGTGCGGCGCCGAAGGACTCCTATCTGCGTGGCGATAAAGTGCTCGAAATCGCGATACGCACCGGCGCGCAAGCCGTTCATCCGGGCTACGGCTTTCTCTCCGAGAACGTAGCGTTCGCGCAGCAGTGCGCGGATGCGGGCATCGTGTTCATCGGGCCGCCGCCGGCAGCGATTGAGGCCATGGGGCTCAAGGCTGAGTCAAAGCGATTGATGGAGCGAGCCAGCGTGCCGCTGGTGCCGGGCTATCACGGCGCCGACCAAAACGAAGCACTCCTCGCGAACGAGGCGAAGCGGATCGGCTTTCCGGTGCTCATCAAGGCGAGTGCGGGCGGTGGCGGCAAAGGGATGAAGGTCGCCGAGAACGAGGGCGAATTCGTGGCTGCACTGGCCTCTGCCAAGCGCGAAGCGAAAAACTCGTTCGGGGACGACAACGTGCTTATCGAGCGCTATCTGCAGCGCCCACGGCATATTGAGATTCAGGTGTTTGCCGACGAACTCGGGCATTGCGTTTACCTGTTTGAGCGTGACTGTTCGCTGCAGCGGCGGCATCAGAAAGTAATGGAAGAAGCGCCTGCACCGGGCATGACTGAAGCGCGGCGACGACAGATGGGCGAAGCAGCTGTCGCAGCGGCAAAAGCGGTGAGCTACGTAGGCGCGGGCACGGTGGAGTTCATCGCTGAGCACGACTTTGCGACGTCAGGTCGCTTCTATTTCATGGAGATGAACACGCGGCTGCAAGTTGAACATCCAGTCACTGAGATGATCACCGGGCTTGACCTCGTTGAGTGGCAGCTGCGTGTCGCCTCGGGCGAGCGGCTACCAAAGCTGCAGGACGAATTGCACATCCACGGTCACGCGTTTGAAGCCCGCGTCTATGCCGAGAATCCGCGAAATCAGTTTTTGCCCGCGACCGGAACGATTAATGTGCTGCGGACACCTGAGACAGGCGATGTATTGCGCATCGATACGGGCGTGCGCGAAGGCGATGAGATTTCACCCAACTACGACCCGATGATCGCCAAGCTCATTGTGCATGGCGAGAACCGCGAACAAGCGTTGCACCGTCTCGCGCTGGCGCTCGACGAGTACGCCGTAGTCGGCTTCGCCAATAACGTCGAGTTTTTACAGCGCGTCGCGCGGCATCCGGCGTTTGCTGCCAGTGAGATTGATACCGGATTTATTGCACGTTACGCGGACGATTTGTTGCCGCCACTCTCGGTGCCGCCTGATGCCGCGCTTGCGGCCTGCGCGTTGGTTGAATGGTCGGTGGCGCGGGACGCCAGCCGGGCAGCGTCGCGAAGGTCTGGAGAGCCGGCCACGCCGTGGACATTCGTCGACGCGTTCTGGCCGAATCAGCCCGATAGCAGCATTGACTTTGAGTATGCCCAGGGCGATTTGCGATTCCCGGTTGGCGTCGTCCATGCCGGCAACGGATTCATGCTTCGTCTGCCGAACAGCACGCCCTGCGCCGCCGTACGTGTGGAGGGAGAACGCATTACATTGACGCTCGGGGAGACGCAGTTCGCCGCGCGCGTCCTGCGCTCCGGCAAACATCGTGTTGTGCTCGTCGCGGGCGAGCGCTTCGAATTTGATGCTGTTGATCGCTATGCGTCGCCAGAAGCCGATGAAGGCCACGGCGGACATCTGACAGCGCCGATGCCGGGCTCGGTAGTGAGCGTTCTGGTCGCGGTGGGTGACGCCGTGAAGAAGGGTCAACCGCTCATCATCATGGAAGCCATGAAGATGGAGCACACCATCGTTGCGCCGCTGGACGGCGTCGTCGAGGCCATCTACTTTGCGGCCAAAGAACAGGTCAAGGAAGGCGCTGAATTGGTGGCGCTCACAGCATCAGAAATAGCCCCAAGCACATGAAGATTCTCGTTCAATCCACTGGTCTCGACATCGTTCCGGGCATCATCGCTGAGCTGAAAAAGCACCAACCAGACTGGCAATTCTTCGCCTGGCCGTCGGACGAGGTTTGCGACTACGTGGTCGGTTGGAAGCCGCCAGCGGAACTCTTTGCACGACAACCGAAGCTCAAGGCCGTTATCAATTATGGCGCCGGCGTCGATGCGATCCTTGCGATGCATGCCGTGCCTGCGTACATGCCGATCGTCCGCCTTGAAGACGCCGGTATGGCGCAGCAGATGGCTGAGTACGCTATCTACGGCGTCATTCATCATCAGCGTCACATGGGGATATATAACGCACAACAGCGGGCCATTCATTGGCAGCAGCATGAGGATCGCGGGAATGTGCGGCGTCCGACGGTGGGCGTCATGGGGCTTGGCGAGATGGGCGGAGCGGTGGCGACCAAGCTTGCCGCGTTTGGCTATTCGGTACGCGGCTGGTCCCGATCAAAACATGAGATCGAAAACGTGCTGACGTTTGCCGGTCATGACGCATTGCTGACGTTTCTCTCTGGTTGCGATGTGCTCGTTTCGATGCTTCCGCTCACTGATTCGACCAAAGGCATCCTTAACGCAGCGCGAATTGCACAGCTCCCGCGCAGCGCGTTTCTGGTGAACGCGGGACGCGGGGGTCATTTGGTGGATGCGGACGTCGTTGCAGCGCTCGAAAGCGGGCAGCTAGGCGGCGCGCTGCTCGATGTATTTCACGAAGAACCGTTGCCGAAGGATCATCCGTACTGGACACATCCTAACGTGATCGTGACACCGCACATCGCGGCCACAACGCCGATCAAAGATGCCTGCGCACAAATCGTCGCCAAAATTTCTGCGCTGGAGCGCGGTGAGGTTGTGTCTGGGATCGTTGATCCCAACGTGGGATACTGAGAGGTCATCATGAAGTATCCGAGCCACGTCAATATCGTCGAAGTCGGCGCCCGCGACGGCCTGCAGAACGAGAAGCAGGACGTGCCCGCGTCGGTCAAGATCGAACTGGTTAATCGTCTCAGCGCGGCTGGTTTTCGCAACATCGAATCAGGCTCTTTTGTGTCGCCAAAATGGGTCCCGCAGATGGCGACCTCGACCGAGGTCATGTCCGGAATCACGCGCAAATCAGGCGTGATTTACTCAGTGCTGACACCGAACATGAAGGGTTTTGAGGCTGCGTTAGCCGCGAAGGCCGATGAAGTGGTGATCTTCGGTGCTGCATCAGAAGCGTTTTCGCAGAAGAACATCAATTGCTCCATCGCGGAGAGTATCGAACGGTTTCGACCGGTCGCCGAGGCGGCGAAAGCGAACGGCATGCGGGTGCGCGCTGCCGTCTCGTGCGCGCTAGGCTGCCCGTATCAGGGTGATGTTTCGATTGAGTCGGTGGTCGATTGCGTGCTCCGTTTTGCTGATCTCGGTTGCGACGATATTGGCATCGCAGACACCATCGGCGTCGGCACACCGGCCCGCGCCTCGGCAGTGTTTGAGGCTGCGGCCAAAGTGTTTCCGCTAGCGCAGATTTCTGGCCATTTTCACGATACCTACGGCCAGGCGTGCGCCAACGTGTTGGCTTGCCTTGAATTGGGCGTGAGCACGTTCGACACCAGCGTCGCCGGGCTCGGCGGATGTCCGTATGCGAAGGGCGCGACCGGTAACGTTGCCACCGAAGACGTGCTTTATATGCTTCACGGAATGGGCATCAAGACGGGCATTGACCTTGACGCAGTGTGCGATGCCGGTCAGTTCATCTCTCAACTGCTTGGGC